>DRKV01000402.1 GCA_011051635.1 Chloroflexota bacterium
ACGTGATACGTGATACGTGATACGTGTCACGTGATACACCACTCACACCACGTTGTACTCGCGAATCAGGCGGCCTTCGGCGAAGCGGGCTAAATCCAGCATGGAAACGTCCACGCTGCGGGCGGAGCCGTCCAGGATGATTTCGGCCATCAACTGGCCTGCAATCGGGCCGTGCATGAAGCCGTGCCCCGAAAAACCGGCCAGGAGGTAGAACCCCTCCAGGGGCGTGGGGCCGAAAATGGGATGCGCGTCCGGAGTGACCTCGTACAAACCGGCCACCCGGCTGACCGCGCCGGCGCGCTCCAGCAGGGGCATCCGTTCTATGGCGGCCTCCATGTGGGTCAGTTCCCAATCGAGGTCTACGTTCTGATTGAAGCCCGGCGTCTCGTGCGGGTTGGACATGCCCGTCAGCAGGCCGTCCCCCTCGCGGTGGAAGTACAGCGACTGGGCAAAGTCTATCACAAAGGGGAAGTCGGAGGGGATTTCGGGAAGCGGCGTCGTCGTCAGCCATTGGCGGCGCAGGGGCGTGATGGGAACATCCACTCCCGCCATCTGACCGATGACCCCGGCCCAGGGGCCGGCCGCGTTGACCACCACGGGAGCGGCAATCTCCCCCTGGGTGGTTTGCACACCCTGAAGGCGGCCTCCCTTGATGGTGAAGCCGGTCACCTCCGCCTCGGAGAGGGCCTGCACCCCCAGGCGCTGGGCGGCCTTCAAGTAGCCCATCACCACCCCGTTGGGGTCCACCAGCCCGTCTTTGGGGCCGAAGGTCCCCGCCAGGGCGTCGTCGAAGCGCATCATCGGCAGGCGGCGGCGGATTTCGTCTCCATCCAGCCATTCGGTTTCCACGCCCAGGGAGCGCTGCAAAGCCACGTTGCGTCGGAAAGCCTCCACATCGGCCTCGTTGGTCAGGACGAAGAGATAGCCGCACTTGCGGTAATCAATTGGATAACCGATTTCCTCCTCGAAGCGTTCCAGCATGGGCAAACTCGCCTGCGAGAGACGGATGTTGACCTCCGTGCCGAACTGGTAGCGCACGCCGCCTGCACAGCGACCGGTCGCTCCCGTTCCGAAGAATTCATCTTTCTCGACGAGCACAATATTTTTGACCCCGCGGGCGGCCAGGTGATAGGCGGTGCTGACGCCCATCACGCCCCCGCCGATGATGACGATGTCGGCAGTTCGTTTTGTGGGATGGTTGTTTGGTGCGTTCATTGCCTTTTTGCCTGTGGATGGAATGATTGGGCGTGCTTCAGGGCTACCTGGGTTGCCAGGGCATCCTGAACGGCCACGCCCACGGATTTGAATACGGTGATTTGCGCCTCGTCCCTGCGCCCTGGGGCTTGCCCGGCGGCCACTGACCCCAGTTCGGTCAGGCCTTCCGGGGAGAGCATCTCCTCGCGCAGAGCGGCGATGATTTCCCCCGCCTCAGCCAGTACGGCCTCCCGGCTGTCCACGAAAACGGCGGCGCGGCGCAGGGTCTCCGGGGGCAATTCTACCATCTGCGGCGTGTAGGAACCGACCCCGTTGATGTGGACTCCGGGCTTCAGGGCGGCATCCTCGAAGACCGGCGCGGTGGCGGTGGTAGCCGTACAGATGATGTCTGCCTCCGCTACGGCCTGGCGGGGAGATTGCGCTGCCCGCAGACGGGCGCTGACCTGAGGCTGCATCTCGTTCAGGTAAGCCTCCAGACGGGCGGTATCGGGGTCGTAAATCCAGGCTTCCTCGATGGGGCGCACCGTACAGACGGCCTCCAGTTGGGTGCGCGCCTGCGTCCCCGCCCCAAAGATGGCGGCCACGCGGCTGTCGGGACGCGCCAGCAAGTCCGTGGCGGCTCCTGAAGCCGCGCCGGTGCGCCGGGCTGTCAGCACGGCGCCGTCCATCAGGGCCAGAGGGCGCCCCGTATCCGGCTCCAGGGCGAGCACCGCCGCCTGGATGAAGGCCAGCCCGCGGGCCGGGTTGCCCGGAAACAGGGAAACGATTTTGACCGCCAGGGCTTCTTCTGTTCCCGTCTGCACGTAGGCGGGCATCAACAGGGTTGTGCCCTCGTGGGGCGGAATCTCCAGGCGGCTGCGCAAAGGAACCTGTGCCTTGCCGAGAGTGAGCGCCGCGTAGGCTTCTTTCATGGCCTGGATGAGTTCCGGCATGGGAAGCGCGGCGCGGGTTTCCTGGGGGTTGAGGATGAGCATGGGCAGGATGAATAGTGAATGCAGAATGGTGAATGCGAAATGCGGGGGTGCGAAGGTGCGCTGTGCGACCCGCCGCCCACCGTCTACCGTCCACCGTCCACCGTCTACCGTCTATCGTTCGTCGTCCGTCGTCCGATAGCGAAAAGCGCAGCCGAGCGAATGACAACCCGACTGCGCTTGCGTTTTTCGGCGGGGGATGGTTATTCTATGCCGAGATAGGCCTTCTGCACCATCTCGTTTTCCTTCAAGGTGGAGGCCTTGTCGGTAAGGACGATTTGCCCGGTTTGCAGCACGTAGCCGCGGTGGGCAATCGAGAGAGCCATCAAGGCGTTCTGCTCCACCAGCAGGATGGTGGTTCCCTGCTGATTGATTTCCTGGATGGTGTCGAAAATGGCTTCCACCAGGACGGGGGCCAGCCCCATGGACGGCTCGTCCAGCAAAAGCAGGCGGGGACGCGCCATCAGGGCGCGGGCCATAGCCAGCATTTGCTGCTCGCCGCCGGAAAGCGTCCCGGCTACCTGGTTGCGGCGCTCCTTCAGGCGGGGGAAGAGCGTGAAGACCCGTTCCAGGTCCTCTTTGATGCCGTCTTTGTCCGTCCGCAGGTAAGCGCCCATGTCCAGGTTCTCGGAGACGGTCAACTTGGCGAACACCCCGCGGCCTTCGGGAACCATGGAGACGCCGCGGGCCACGATTTTGTGCGCCGGGTAGGGGGCCAGGTCCTCGCCTTCCAGATGCACCGTCCCCTGCCGCGGCTTGAGCAGGCCGGTGATGGTGCGCAGCGTGGTGGTCTTCCCCGCTCCGTTGGAGCCAATCAGGGTGACGATTTCACCCTGGTCTACGGTGAGCGAAATGCCTTGCAGGGCGTGGATGTGCCCGTAGTAGGCGTGAACGTTGTCAAGTTCCAGCATTGCCATTGGCGCACTCTCCTCTAAGAAGCAGCCGTCACCGGCTCGGCGTTGTCCAGACCGGAGGCCGCGCCGCGTCCCAGATAGGCCTCGATGACGCGCGGGTTGCGTTGGATGTCTTCCGGGCGTCCCTCGGCAATCTTGGTGCCGAAGTCCAGCACGGTGATTTTATCGCTAATGGTCATCACCACTTTCATATCGTGCTCAATCAGCAGGATGGTGATGCCCAATTTGTCGCGCAGCATCTCGATGAATTCAATCATGTCTTCGGTTTCGCGGGGGTTCATGCCCGCGGTCGGTTCGTCCAGCAAGAGCAACTTCGGCTTGCTGGCCAGGGCGCGGGCCACCTCCAGCCGGCGCTGCGCCCCGTAGGGCAGGTTGCGCGCCAGATTGTCGCCCAACCCCTTCAGGCCGACGAATTCCAGCAGACGCTGGGCTTCCTTGAGCGCCTCGGCCTCTTCCTTCAAAAAGCGCGGCGTCCGGAAGATGGCCTCTGCCCAGAAGGTCTTCAGATGGGGGTGCTCGCCGACCATGATGTTTTCCAGGGCGGTCATGTTGGAAAACAGACGGATATTCTGGTAGGTGCGGCTGATGCCCAGGCGGGTGATGTGGTCGGTAGAAAGCCCCTGGATTTCGTGGCCGTTGAAGATGATTTTGCCCTCTTCAGGGGTGTAAAAACCCGTGATGCAGTTGAAGAAGGTCGTCTTGCCTGCTCCGTTAGGCCCGATGACGCTGTAAATCTGTCCTTCCAGGATTTCCAAACTGAGGTTGTTGACCGCAACCAGCCCGCCGAAGCGTTTGGTGACCTCTTTGGCTATCAAAATCGGTTCCATGTGAGCCTCCTCAGTCCGCGGCCGCGGCATCCGCGACCTCGTCCCAATCGTCTTCATCGCCGCGCAGTTCTCGCTTGCGGGCTGCTTCCGGCCAGAAGCCTTCCGGCTTGACCAGCATCATCACAATCAACAGGATGCCGTACATCAACAGGCGGTATTCGGTGAACTCGCGCAGCAGTTCCGGCAGGCCGACCAGGATGGCCGCCCCGACCACGACGCCCGGCAGACTGCCCAGGCCGCCGACGATAATCAAACTCAACACGTTGATGGAGACCAAAATCCCGAAACTGTTGGGGAAGATGTTGTGCAGGCGGGAAGCGAAAATCGCGCCGGAGGCCGCAGAGAAGCCGGCCCCGATGGCGAAGGCCATCAGTTTGGTCTGTACCAGGTTGATGCCCATTGCCTCGGCTACGTCTTCGTCTTCGCGCATCGCCATCCATTGGCGGCCCAGGCGGGAATCGCGCAGGCGGGAGGCGATGAAGGCCGCGATGACCGAGCCGAAGAGCACCAGATAGTACATGTATTCGGGTTTGTTGAGTTCAAAGCCGAAAAAGGAGGGGCTGCGGATGCCCAACATGCCCTGCGCCCCGCCGATGAGAGGAGCCAGCCAGTTCGAATAAGCCAGAACCCGGATGATTTCGCCGAACCCCAGGGTGACGATAGCCAGGTAGTCGCCGCGCATATTCAGCACCGGAAAACCGAGCAGAATGCCGAACAAGACGCCCACCAGGATGCTGAAGGGCAGCGCCAGCCAAAAGTTGAGCACGCCGCCGCCCGGCCCTTGCGGGCTGTTCAGCACGCCCATGGTGTAAGCCCCGAAGGCAAAGAAGGCCACGTACCCCAGGTCGAGCAGCCCGGCGTAACCCACCACGATATTCAGCCCCATCCCCATCATCACGTACAGGCCGACGATGAAGAGCACCTGGCTGAGGAATTGTCCCACCAGCCAGGGGAGCGCCAGCGCCAGCACGATGCCCAGGATGAGGAAATACCGCTGCCACTGCTGTCGCGTGGCCGGGGGCATGGCTTCCCACTTCTGACGGCCTTTCTTCCCCGTCCCCATGTACGAGAAAGCGAAGGTGACGGCAAACAGCACCACCGCCGCTATCGGGTTGAGCGATTTGTTCTGGAACATCCAGCGCACCGCGGCGCGCCCGATGAACTTTTGCAGGATGGTGGCCGCGTTTTCGGAGAAGAGGCCGAGCAACAGAATCCACAACAGGCCGTTGATGAGCGCCTTGCGGAGACGTTCGTCCATCAACTCCAGGCTTGCTCCGGCCAACCCCAAAATAGTGGATACCAGTACCAGGGTCAGGCTGCCCAGGGCCGGCCCCAGGCCGAAGGTTATCAACTGCACCAGTTCGTCATTGATGTTGACGAACATGGGGTTTATCGGGAACAGCGTCCCCATGATGACCAGAATCAAAGGGGGCAGACCCGCCATCAGGCCGGCCAGCAGCCCCATGGGGATTACGCTTTTACGCTGGTTGCCCTCGATGAAG
>DRKV01000403.1 GCA_011051635.1 Chloroflexota bacterium
CCCACAGCGAACCTTTTTGCCGGGCGGTAAAGAGTTCCCGCACCCGCCGAGTCTCCGCCTCCGTGAGGGGAATATCGCCCAGCGCATCCCACATGGCATCGGTCTCCTGCTGCATGACTTCGCCGTTCTGGGCAAACCAGATGCGCTGCCGCTGTTCGCCGAATTCATACGTCACGGCAGGGATGCCCAGATAGCGCGCCACGCGGTACACCGCCCCAAACTCCAAAATGCTGCCGTTTGGGGTGATGAGCACGTCCGGGCGGCTGTGCCCGATGTAGGCCCAGGCGGCCTGGGCGGCGTGGCGGTTGCGGAGACTCCGCAATCGGTAGAGGGGACTTTCCGGGTCCACCTCCTCCACCTGAAGGGTGTACTGTACGTCTTGCAGGGTGAGGGTATCCAATTCTCTTTGGAGAGAATCCGGCAGGGCAGCGGAGACTTCCGGCAAGAAGGAGACGACTTCCACCAACGGCGCGGCAGATTGCAAGACGCTGCGGGTGTAGGCATCCTGACGGCGGCGGTCAAAGCGGTCGAGGGGTTTCTGCCATTTGTTGTAGGGCAGGTAGGCCAGGGTGACGCGGTGTCCCAGACCGGCCAGCGCCATCCCCAACAGGGCGGCGTGCTCCGTCCAGTAGTTGAGCATGGTAAAGAGCAGGACGCGCTTCCCCTTCCTCCCCCGGAGAGGGGAGGCCTCGGCCTGCGCCCGCCAGCGGGGGAGCGCCCGGCGCAATTTCTCCAGATTGACGCCGCCGGTAGGGCGCTTGCGCTGCCGCAAAGCCCAGTACGTCTCGGCAGTCAGGGGCATTTCGCCCAGCAGGGTTTTGAGGGTGGATTTGAGCACGAGAGGGGTAACGGGGTGAATGGGTGATTGGGTGACGGGGTAACGGGGTGAGTGGGTGAGTAGGGAGCAGGGATTAGGGATTGGGGATTGGGGAGCGGGGATTGGGGGGCAGGGCACGCCGCACCTCGCACGCTACACGTCGCACGTCGCACGTCAACACACCGCACGTCAACCCGCAACCCCTAACCCGCAACCTCGCAACTCCTACCCCGCAACTCCTACCCCACCGCCACAATCTCCCAATCCAGGCGGGGGCGGAGGGGGCCGAGGCGCACTTCGGGCCACTGCATCCCCGGCGCACCAGCGGGGTCAATGGTGAAGACGATGGCGCGGTCCTCCTGGAAGTAGCGGCGCACGCGGTAGGTGCTGGCATTGAGGCCGATGACGTAACGGCCTTCGTTGAAGAAATCCGCCGGAATAACGCAGCGGCTGACGAAACGCCCCGCCGGACGCACGCCGAAGGCCTCGTAGCGGGCGGGTTCGTCCGTATCGAAGGAGGTGAAAATGGTCTCGCCCTGCATGGTGGAGAGGTAAATCCCCACCCGCAAACCCTGTACCGGCTGGGAAAGTTCGTACTCGAATTCCAGGGTGAGGGGTTCGATGGAGCGCAGGGCGTTGGTGATGCGTCCCTGCCCGTCGCGCAGGCGCAGCGCCAGCGGACGGAAGGGATTGCCTTCCTTGAAATCGTCCTCCCAGGTGCGCTCGCCGCTTTCGGCAAAGCCGGAGGAGAGGTAGTAATCCACCGCCTGGGGAGAGGGGGCGCGCAGGGCGATGCGTCCGTGCTCCAGGACGATGGTTTCCTCCGTCAGGCGCAGGATGGCCGACATGTTGTGACTGACAAAGAGCACCGTGCGCCCCGATTGGGCTACATCGCTCATCTTGCCCAGGCACTTGCGCTGGAATTCGGCATCGCCCACGGCCAGCACCTCATCCACCACCAGGATTTCCGGCTCCAGGTGGGCGGCCACCGCAAAGGCCAGGCGCAGGTACATGCCGCTGGAATAGCGTTTGACGGGGGTATCGATGAACTTCTCCACCCCGGAGAAATCCACAATCTCGTCAAATTTGCGGTCAATTTCGGCCCGACGCATCCCCAGGATGGCGCCGTTGAGATAGATGTTCTCCCTGCCGGTCAATTCGGGGTGGAAGCCGGTTCCGACCTCCAGGAGAGAGCCTACCCGCCCGTAAATTTCAGCGTATCCCGCGGAGGGTTCGGTGACCCGCGAGAGTACCTTGAGAAGGGTACTCTTCCCGGCCCCATTGTGCCCGATGACGCCCAGCACCTGTCCCTGCTTCACCTCGAAGGAGATGTCCCGCAAGGCCCAAAAGGTCTCCTTGCCGCTCCCCGCGCCGTAACGCAGCCGGCGAATCGGCTCGCGCACAAAGTCCACCAGCGTATCGCGCAGCGTCCTGTAACGGGAGGGCGCCGCGCCGATGGTGTACATCTTTCCCAGGTTGACAACTCGAACGGCGATATCGGTCATGGGTATCAAGTGTCACGTGTCAAGTGCCAAGTGTCAAGTGCCACGTGGTACGTGGTACGTGACACACCTCTCACACCATATCCGCAAAGACGCGCTCCATACGGCGGAAGTAGAACAGACCGGTGACGAAGAGCAGCACAGCGCCCCCGCTTGAGACTGCCAGCGGCAAACTCTCGGGGGGAGGCGTCCCCAGCAAGGCCCAGCGGAAGCCCTCCACCACGCCCGCCATCGGGTTGAGAGAGTACACCAGTTGCCATTTGGCGGGCACTTCGGTGGCAGAATAGGCCACCGGCGTAATCAGGAGCCACAACTGGGTCAGGAAAGGCAGGATGTAGCCGATGTCACGGTACATCACGTTGAGCGCCGAGAGCCACAGGCCAATCCCCAGGGCGGTGACAATCGCCAGGAGGAGAAAAAGCGGCAAAGTCCACACCGCCGCGGTGGGCAGGATGCCGTAGTAGGCCATCATCGCCAGCAGGACGGCGAAGGCTATCGCGAAATCCACCAGCCCGCCCAGCACCTTCGAGAGGGGCACAATCAACCGCGGGAAATAGACCTTCGTAATCATCGCCCGGCTGGCGAGCATCGAGCGTCCGGCATCGCTCATCGCTTTGGAGAACAAACCCCAGGGGAGCAGGGCCGAGAAAGTGAAAACGGGCCGCGGGAAACCCTCAGAAGACATCCCGGCCAGGTTGCCGAAGATGACCGTCAGCACGACCATGTTGATGAGCGGCTGCAAGACGGCCCAGGCCGCGCCCAACACGGTCTGCTTGTAGCGCACCAGCACATCGCGCCACGTCAAGAAGAAGACCAGTTCGCGGTACTGCCACAGGTCTTTCAGGTTGAGGGCGACCCAGCCGCGGGAGGGTTTGAGGAGGACGGGTTGGTTCATAAGTGTCAAGTGCCAAGTGCCAAGTGTCAAGTGCCAAGTGCCACGTGATACGTGACACATGATACGTGATACGTGACACGTGACACCCTCACGGAATGCGATGCCGGTTTTCGCGGAACCAGGCAATCGTGCGGCGCAGGCCCTCTTCGAAGGGCATCTCGGCCTGGAAGCCAAAATACTCTTTGGCGCGGGTCACATCCAGGCGGCGGCGGGGCTGCCCGTTGGGTTTGCTGGTATCCCACACAATTTCGCCCTCGAAACCGGTCAGGCGGGCAATCAGTTCGGCCAGGTCCTTGATGCTGATTTCCATGCCCGCCCCCAGGTTGACGGGTTCGGGGCCGTTGTAGCGCTCGGCAGCCAGGACGATGCCGCGGGCCGCGTCGCCGGCGTAGAAGAACTCGCGGGTGGGCGAACCATCACCCCACAAGACTACCTGCCTGTCGCCGCGCTCCTGGGCCTCCACCATCTTGCGGATGAGGGCCGGGATGACGTGGGAAGTCTCCAGGTTGAAGTTGTCGCGCGGCCCGTACAGGTTGACCGGCAGCAGGTAGATAGCGTTGAAGCCGTACTGGGCGCGGTACGCCTGCGCCTGCACCAGGAGCATCTTCTTCGCCAGGCCGTAGGGCGCGTTGGTCTCTTCGGGGTAGCCGTCCCACAGGTTTTCTTCCTTGAAAGGGACGGGGGTGTACTTGGGATACGCGCAAATCGTCCCGATAGCGACGAATTTTCCGACCCCGCGTTCCCAGGCTTCGTGCATCAGCGGGACGCCCATCATCAGGTTCTTGTAGAAGAATTCCGCCGGGCGGGCGCGGTTGGCTCCGATACCGCCTGCCAGGGCAGCCAGATGGATGATGAGGTCGGGCCGGGCGTCATCCAACATGCGGCGGATGTCTTCCAGTTGGGTCAAATCGTATTCCTCAATGGTGGGAATGAAAATATCGGTTGCGCCGCGCT
This sequence comes from Chloroflexota bacterium, assembly GCA_011051635.1. Taxonomy (GTDB): domain Bacteria; phylum Chloroflexota; class Anaerolineae; order Anaerolineales; family DRKV01; genus DRKV01. The sequence continues at coordinate 4,169 of DRKV01000403.1, forward strand.
CCCGCAGCACTTCCTGCACGAAAGAACCCAGAAAACCGGCGCCGCCCGTCACACAGACACGCTTGCCAGCCCAGAACTCTTGGGGGTCAGGGTACTTCTGCTCCATGTTCGTCTCCTTGTCGGGGGGTCAGGGATTGGGGATTGGGGATTAGGGATTGAGGAGTTAGGGGGTTAGGGGGTTAGGGGG
>DRKV01000404.1 GCA_011051635.1 Chloroflexota bacterium
GATTTTGAGTTGGAGTTTGGGGAGTGAGGAAAGTGGGGAAGTTTGAAAGTGGGCAAGCAGGCAAGTTTGCAAGTATGCGGGCGGGGTCATTCTTTGGGGGAAGCAGAGGCAAAAGTTTGGCTATGCGCAGTGCGAAGGTAAAGAAGGCAGACGGCCAGGGCTGCGCCGAGGGCGTCGATGATGATGTCGCGCCAGTCGGCGGTGCGCCCCGGCACAAAGGATTGATGCCATTCGTCACTGAAGGCGTATAACACACTCCAGCCCCAGGCAGGGAGAGGACGCCTGAGCGCATACCACCAGGCCGCACCCAGCAGGGCGTATCCCAGCAAGTGGCCGCCATTCTCCCAGAGCGCGTCCCACCAGGTGTAGCGGGTAAAGACGCTGGAGGGCTGGGCGGAGAGAAGAAAAATCACCAGCATCACGCCCGCAGGGGGCAGAAAACGGAGGGGGTTGCCAACACGTCGCATAGGTCAGTTGATATTACGCGGGCATGGAAAGCGGCATCCAGATGCTGCACTCCACAGCACGGCAGGGCGGGGTTTGGACTGCGGCGACACGTCGCCGCTTTCCCCCGCACGCACACCCCAACAGGTCTCATCAGGGGGTGAAGCCGGAACGCTTGAGGATACCTTCCAGGTGTTGCAGGGCGTACTTCATGCGGCTTTTGACCGTCCCTACGGGACAGCCCAATACCCAGGCAATTTCCTTGTAAGTCATGCCCTGCCCGTAAGCCAGTTCAACCACGGAGCGGTGCTTTGGAGAAAGCAAGTCCAACGCCTGCCGCAAGGCGTCTGTCTCCTCCCAGGCACGCAGGTCGGCGTTCTCCCGAAAGGCGCTCTTTTTCTCCAACAAGATATTCTCATCCAGGTTCAGGTGTTTCTGATTGCGGCGCAGCCACGAGACCGCCTTGTGATGCCCGATGCGGAAAATCCAGGTCTTGACGGCGGAGCGCCCCTCGAAAAGAGCGGCCTGCTGCCAGACGGCGATGAAAGTCTCCTGCAAAATCTCCTCAGCAATTTCACTCCGGCGTACCAGACGCAGGAGGTAGTTGAACAGGGCGACGCTGTGCCGGGCGTAGAGTTGCTCGAAGGCATTCTCATCGCCCTGAGCAGCACGCCGCAAGAGAACAGCATCGTCGGGAGAGGAGAGATGCGCCACGATTTGCCCCTCACTCCCCGCATTCGGCTCGCAGGACGGACTGCCCCAGGACGTAATTGCTCGTCCAGGCGTAGAGACGCCCGTCGAAGACGGTCAACACGGCGGCGAAGGTGCGGTAATCGTCCAGGCCGGGGGGCGCGGCCAACTCCCAGCCGTCCACGCGGCCGGTTGTGGTGCGCCACACCTCCACCCCGTCCGGGTTGAAAACGGCCACATACAAGGCCCCGCCGTACACCGCCGCCCCGTCCACAATCGTATCCGCATTGCGGGGACTGCGATTCATCCCCGGCGCGCCGGCAGGCCGCCAGGAGCCCTCCGCCCCCCCAGAGGAACGCCATATCTGGATGCCGCCCGGAGAGCGCGTGCTGGCGAACAAATCCCCGTTCAGCGCCCCCAGGAGGAGCGCCCGCCCGCTGCCCTTCTTCCCCCACAAGACCGTCTCCCAGGAGGGCATCCCTTCCAGCGAGGCGGTGCGGAAAAGGAAAGCCCGGTCGTCGCGGGGGTCGTCGGGGTCGCTCAGGGACTGCCCTCCGGCGTAGAGGTAGCCGTCGTGCGCCATCAGCGACCAGACAATCGCCACACGCGCCCCCCCGAAGCCGGGAGGACTCTTGCGCTCCCAGTGCAGGCCGTCACGGCTGCACCACACCGCGCCGCCGACGGTCTCGTTCCAGGTTCCGCCGCACAGTTGGCCGTCAAAGACGGTCATGCTCTTGAAATTTTCGTTGGCGGGGTCGCCAAAACCCGGCCCCTGCGCGGCATCGGCTGGCTCCCACGAGCCGGGATTCCCTGTGGGGGAGCGGAAGAGCCGGAAACCGCGCCGGTTCCCGCTGCGGTTTGCGGTACTGACGTACAACCAGCCGCCCATCGTCCCGAGACTATCCACATGGTCGTTCTGCGCCAAATCGGGTATCCCAAAGGGCAGGCCGCGGGGGTCGGCAATCACTTCTTCCCAATCACGCTGCCCCCAAGGGAGGGTGACGCCGCCGCGGGTGCGCCACAGACGCGCTCCCAGAGTGTTGTCGGCCTCCATGCCGACGTAAAGTTGGCCGTCGAAGACCAGGGTCTCGAAGCCCTCCTCACCGCGGTAAGAACCGTCGGGGCCGGCAGGCAGCCCAAAAGCCGGGGCATTGACCACATCCCAGCGGGGACAGGGGGGCGGGGCGGGCGGGCGCAGCCCATTCGCCCCGAGAAGGCCAAAAACAAAGGCCAGCGCGCCCACCAGAGCAGCAATCCCCGCCAGAAGAGGGCTATACCAGCGTGTCAACCAGCGTCCAGAAGGTGTCATCTTTGGGGAAGTGGAGGCGGTACATGGGGATGCGCTTCAGGATAGAACGCCCCAGCGAGAGAAGCGCAGGGACAAAGGCGGCATTGGTGGGCAGCACCGGCAGGCAAGCCAGGAATTCCGCCTGGGCAGTCGCGCCGCGCAAGGCTTCGGTGTACAAACGGGGCGACTGCACCAGCCGCAGAAAGACAGCGACGGGGGCGTGGCCGGGGGAGGGACGCACCTGAGTGGGATTCCAAAATGGGGTAGCGTAGGCGTGCCAGGCATCCCCGCGCGGGAGGAGCAACACCAGGTCGTCGTTGAGAACGCGGTAGGCGGAGGAAAAAGCGGAAACGGTGGTCTTTCCGCTGCCGGAAGGGCCAAAGAAGAGAAACGCCCGCCCGCGGCGGACGACGGCAGCGGCGTGGAAGAGCGCCCCGCCAGCGCGAAAGGCCAGCAGCGCGTACACCACCCGCAGGAAATAATCCACCCCCTCGACGGGGTTGGGAGCAGTGAGGTACAGCGCGGCGCGCTTCTCGGCGAGGGAAATCTGCCCCCGATAGTGCGGGGCGGCAAAGACAGGGCTGCCGTCCGCCTCCCAGCGCAGGCCATCCGCCCCCGGCATAAGGGGACGAGAGTCGTTCCCCGGCTGCCAGGTAATTTCTACCCGGCAATACACTTCTGCGGGAGACGTGAATGCGGCGTAGCGGCGGGCAAGGGCCTCAGCCAGAGCCGTTTGACTACACGCGATAGAAACCCCCAATCCGCCGATGCACAGGGGCAGGGTATGCTCGCTCATGAATGCGGAGGCTGGTCTTCCCCATCCCCGGCGGGCGGCGGAGGAGCGCCCCACGTCCAGGTCAACAAAGCGCCGCCCAGGAGAAGCACGGCGGCGACAGCCGGCGTTCCAATTTGCCCGCGGGCTTTGACCACGATAGGGCCGTAGCGTTCCCCGGGGCCGGAGGGGGTCAGGTCTTCCAATTCGTAGTAGTACGTCCGTCCGGCGCGCACGTCCCGGTCCTCGTAGCGGTAGTCGCTGCCGGTAAAGGAATCCCCTGCGGAAGGGATGACGCTCTCGTTGATTCTGGTGTACTCGCCGTCGGCCTGCTCGCTGCGGTAGAGGTTGAAACCTACCGTATCCAGTTCGCTGGCGGTGGACCACTCCACAACCACCACCGCGGAACGCCAGTCCTGCCAGGCCAGGTAGGCAGCAACCAGCCCTCCCAGCAGGAGGAGTGCCGTAAGCAGGCGGCTCCAGGCAGGTCGTTGCATTGTGCGTCTCCTTTGGGGTACCCGACGGGTTTATCGGCTGGCAAGACTTCCGAGATTTTCGAAAATCTCGGAAGTCCCGCGCTCGTCACGGCAGGGAGAAACAGGCTCAGAACCTGGCGGGGCTGCCGGAATCAAAAGGAAGGGTGCCCGGGAACGGTGCCAAAGCGGTCGAGGGGCCAATACACGAAGATGGCCTTCCCGATGACGTAATCCAGCGGCACCATGCCCCATACGTGAGAGTCCGCAGAGCGATTGCGGTTATCACCCAGCACGAAAATGCCGTCTTCGGGCACCTGCCAGGTCCCCATGTAGGCAGGGGGGGCATTGATGTACGGCTCATCCAACGGCTGCCCATTGATGAACACCTGGCCATCGGCGACTTCTACCGTGTCACCGGGCAGACCGATGAGACGCTTGATGTAGCGCTGGGAAGGGTCACGCGGGTAGTAGAAAACGACCACGTCCCCGCGGTGCATCTCCCCGAACCGGTAAGCCAGTTTGTTGACAATCAAGAATTCCCCCGGCTTGAGGGTCGGTTCCATGCTGATGGATTCTACCCGAATGCGGGCCGAAACCAGGTTGATACCGACAAACAAGACAGCCGCCAGGAGGACAGTCTCCAGCAGGTCAGCAAGCCAACTTCCAAAGGAGGCGCTGCTGCTTTCGGTTGCAACCTCCGGTTCGGATGGCTCTTGTGGGGGGAGTTCTTCAAATGCGGTCATTATACTTTCCTGGAAGAATTTCAAAATCCCGGCTGATTTCCACGTTCAGGCTGTTGGTCACCGAACAATACTTTTCCGCCGAAAGGCGAATAGCCCGTTCCAGTTTTTGCGGCTCTATATCGCCAGTTGCCCGGTAGTGCAGGTGGATATGCGTAAAACGGTTGACCGGTTCGGAGGTGCGCTCTCCGCTGCAAGTGACTTCCAAAGCCACAAGCGGCTGCCGCTGCTTGCGCAGGATTTCCACAACATCGTACATGGAGCAGGAGGCCGCCGCCAGCAACAGTAAATCGGAAGGTTTGACCCCTCCCCATTGTGGTTCGCGTTCCGGCCAATTGCTCAACACGAGAGGATGTCCGGCAGAATCCGCTCCTACCATCAAGTGTGATTCAATCCATTTGACGTGTACAGAAACCATATAAGGCAACTCCTGGTCTGGCATTCAGGTGCATGTGATTATCTCGCAGGCGCGAAAATATGAGGCATATTGTAGCACGCAATTGCAGGAGGGATTGCATCGGA
>DRKV01000405.1 GCA_011051635.1 Chloroflexota bacterium
GCCGCAATAGACGATGTGTTCGCCGCCGAAATGCTCCGGCGAGACGAAATTGGTGTGCTCCACCAGCGCCAGGAAGGGGAATCCCGCCGATTTGGGGATGTTGAACCAGTAGTATCCCTGGGTGGAAAGTTGTTGCTTGAGCGAGAGTACCAGCACGACCGCGCCCAGACTTTTGAGAGATTGCAGGCTTTGCAGGTATTCCTGCGGTAAGGCGGGGACCAGTTCCGCCATGCGGGAGGGAGCGGTAGTACTCAAAACCTGGGCAAATTTTTGGGGCCGCCCGCCCACCCAAAGGGAGAATCCGCCCCCCTCCACCGGGGTGAGGCGCTCCACCGGGGTCTTCAGGCGGATTTCCACCCCCAAAGCGCGCAGCCGTTCGGCAAAATCATCCAAAAATTGCTGGAAACCGCCCCGATACGTCCCCAGGCGGGTGGTGCGGGCGTGGATGCGCGCCCAAAACCAGGCCATGTTGACCTGTTTGTAGTACGGGCCGAATTTGCCTTCCAGCATCGGCTCCCACATGGTCTCGTAGGCGCGCTTCCCGGCCCAGCGCGAGAGCCACTCGTGCGCCGTGACCGATTCGAGGGCGCGCCAGTTTTTCGTCAGGCGCAGGTAGAGAGCCGCCAGCCCGAAGCGGGCTTTGTCCACCCCCCACCCCAGGCCGGGGAAGAGGAGCGCCGAGAGGGCGGAATCGAAGGGATACCAGCGCTCGTTGTGGTACACCACGGTGTAAGGGCGGGGAAAAAGGAGGTTGCCGCACAGACCGAGGTCGTCCATCAGGCGCAGGATGTGGGCGTCCGACTGGAACCAGTGGTGGTAGAACTTCTCCACCGACCAGTCCCAATGCGGCTGCCGAAAGCCCCCTGCCAGCCCGCCGACGCTCTCCGCGGCTTCGAAAATGACGACTTTTCTGCCGGCCCGCGCCAAGTCGTAAGCGGCGCTCATGCCGGTCAGGCCTGCTCCGATGATGGCGGTTGTGGTGTCAAGTATCATGTGTCAAGTATCACGTATCAAGTGTCACGTGCGAGGTGCGACGTGCGGGGTGCGAGGTACGGGGTACAGAGTACAACGTACTCACTTGCAAACTTGCCCACTTGCAAACTTTCTCACCTTCACACTTGCAAACTTTCATCCACCGAAAGCCCCTCCCGCAGGAGGTAATACCCTCCCAGGGCGGTGATGGGAACCCACAAGGCGACGTGCAGCACGAGGGTGTAGGCCGCGGCGACGGGAGCGGCTACGCCGGCGGCCTTCAGGACCGCGATTCCCGGAGCGTCGAAAGTGCCCACATAACCGGGGGCGGAGGGCAGGGTTGTCGCCAGGTTGACGATGCCGTTCATCAGCATCAGGGTGAAAAAATCTACCTGGAAAGGGAAGGCGTGCATCACGAACCAGTACTTGCCCGTCTCCAGCAGCCAGATGATGACCGAAGTGAAAAAGACCATCAGCGCGTTCCACGGGGAGCGCAGCGAGGCCAGCCCGTCCATGAATTTGGTCATCGTGGCGATGACGCGGGTATGCCAGCGCCCCGGCGTGAAGTGCCGGACAAACCACAATCCCGCCCGCATGGCAGCCTGTGGGAACATCGCCGCCCACAGAAAGGTCAGCAGCGCGGCGGCGAAAACCCCCGCCCCCCACATCGCCAGGGTTTGAATATCGCCCACGAAACCGGATTCGCCCTGCAAGGTCGCCAGTTTGGGCAGATTGAGGAACACGAACCCCAGCATCACCACCCCGTCGAAGATGCGCTCCACGATGACCGTCGCCAGCGAAGCCGAAATCGGCACGCCACTGCGCCGCTTGAGCACCACGGCGCGCAGCACCTCCCCGGCGCGGGCCGGATAGATGTTGTTCCCCATGTAACCAATCGCCACAATCGGGAACATCGTCGCCGTAGAGACGCGCTTCACCGGACGGATGAGGTAGTGCCAGCGCCAGGCGCGCACCCACACCCCGACGAAGTAAACCGCAATCCCCGGCAGCAGCCAGATGTACTGCGCCGAGCGCATATCTTCCCATACGTCCGCCAGATGCAAGCCGCGCAGCGCCAGATACAAAAAGAGAAGGCTGATGAACACACCCAGCCAGAACTTCCAGCGTCTCATGCGGGGGATTGTAACACGCTAACCTGCATTCATCATTCTGCATTCCGCCTTCATCATCTTGCATTCATCCTTCGGCATTCTGCATTCTGCATTCATCATTCCGCATTCTGCCTTCATCATTCATCCTTCCGCCTTTCGCCTTCAGTGCGGCTATAATACCCCCATGTTCCGCAAACACTGGGCCAACACCCTGGGGAGCGTCTTCCTGCTGGGGCTGGCGGTCGCCGCGCTGGGCTGGTGGCGCGCCCCCAGAGCATCCCTGCGCGCTCCTCAAACCGGCCTCCTTCCCCATCAGGACATCGTCATCACTTTCAGCGCCCCCATGCAGCCATCCGGCATCACAGAGCGGCTCGTCCTCCGCCCGGAGCATCCCGTCTCCCTGCGCTGGGCGGATGCGCGCACCCTTCTCGTCCATCCCCGCTCCCCCTGGCCTGCCGGGGAGCGCCTCACCGTCGGCATCGGTCAGGGAGCGCCCGCCGCCGTCTGGCCTTCCCTCCCTACCCTGGAGACCGCCCTCTGGCAGGTGGAAATCAGCCCCCCCCCCCTGCTTTCCCTGTGGCCCGAAAACGGCGCTCCCACCCAACTCTACCGCCTGCACCTGGACGACGGCAGCAGCGAGCAACTCACCGAGGAACCTTTCGGACTCACCGGCTACACCGTCACCGCCGACGGGCTGGATGTGTACTACGCCAGCGTGGAGGGCGATATCTACCATCTGGCGCGGCGCACGGGAGAAAGCACCCTCCTGGTGGATTGCGGCGGAGACGTGTGCGCCAACCCGCAGGTCAGCCCCGATGGGACCTACCTGGCTTATGAACGCACCCCCGTGAGCGGACCGCCCCAGGAGGCCCTGCCGCACGTATGGTATCTGCGCCTGGAAAGCGGCGTGCCGGCCCCCCTCCCCCTGGACGGTTCCAGCCGCCAGCCCCTGTGGAGCAGCGCCAACCACCTGTGCGTCTACCGCCCCGAACAGGCCGAATTCACCGCCTGGAACCCTTTCACCGGCGAAAACGTTTCCTGGAGCAACCAGACCGGCGAGGGCGGCGTCTGGCTCCCCGACGGCTCCGCCTTCATCTCCCCCGAAATCACCCTCCTGCCCAACGGCTACCTGCTCCCCACGGGGGGCTTCCTCGATTTGCCCAGCAGCCACCTGATACGCTATCCGCTGGATGGAACCGCGCCTCAAGACCTCAGCGAAGACCCCGCCGTGGAAGACGCCAGTCCCGCGGTCTCCCCCGACGGGCGCTACCTGGCCTTTGCCCGCAAATCCCTGCGCCCCGACTCCTGGACCCCGGGGCGGCAGGTCTGGCTGCTGGATTTCTCCACCGGCGAATACCGTCCCCTGACGGCCAGCCCGCTCTACAACCACACCGCCTTCGCCTGGAGTCCCGACGGGAGCCGCCTGGCCTACCTGCGCTCCAACCGCAACGACTTCAGCCAGCCGACCGAAATCTGGCTGGACGACCTGAGCGCCGAAGAACCTCCCGTGCGGTTGCTCATCGGCGGCTACGCCCCCCGCTGGATACCGTAAGATGGAAAATAGGGTACAATGCTGGGGAAGCACGCTCCTCGCATCACCTTCATCCCGGAGAACTAATCTGTTATGAGTGACAAAAACGACCCCAAAGACGTCATCAACGCCTACCGCAAACGACGCCAAAACACCCTGCCTTTCATCATTGGGGGCATCGCCGTCGTCCTGGTCATCGTGGGCATCATCTTGCTGTTCACCTCTTTTAGCAACGGGAGCGCTCCCGCTCTGGGCGGTATCTTCGCCAGCGATACGCCGACCCCCACCAACACCGCCACGCCCACCAACACCGCCACCATGACGGCTACCCCGCCGCCCACAGATACCCCTGCTCCCCCCACCGAGACCGCCACCCCGGAACCGACCGCCACCCCGGACGCCCCCTTCGTTTACATCGTCCAGGAGGGCGACACCTGCTTCGACATCGCCCAGCGCTTCCAGGTGGATTTGCTCTACTTCCTTGGACTCAACCAGTTGGATAACAACTGCCTCATCCAGGTCGGCGACGAACTCATCGTCCCGCCGCCCGGTCAGGCCACCCCCACCCCCACCGAAGTCCCCGCCGGGTTGCCGCGCGGCACGAAAATCGAATACGTGGTACAGCCGCTCGATTCCCTGCTCATCATCGCCTCCAAGTTCAACTCCACGGTAGAGGCCATCCTGGAGGAAAATCCCGACATCGAAGACGCAGCTTCCATCTACGTGGGGCAGAAAATCGTCGTGCCGGTCAACATCGCCACCCCTACCCCCACCGCCACACCGGGACGCTCCGCCACCCTCACCCAGGCCGCAGCGTGGACTCAGGCAGCCCAGCCCACCGAGACGCCCACACCCTGAGCCTCCCCTTCCATACCGCCTGCCCATCCACAGGCCGCTCTCCTCTGGGGGCGGCCTGTCTTGTATCTTCCCATGACCTCCCCCCACTTCGTCAACGCCCTGACAGAAGACCCCCTCCTCCAAGACGCGCTGCACCGGTTGGAAATCCAGGTAGCGCCCTCCCTGCGCGCCCTGGGGAGGCCCGACCTGGCGCTGGTCTTCTTCACGCCGCACTTTTCGTCCCAGGTTGAGGCGCTCCAAAGCGGAATCCGGGATTTCTGCCGCCCGCGGCACCTTCTGGGGGCCGGCGCGGCGGGAGTCATTGGGGCGGGGAGGGAGATAGAAGATGCCCCTGCCATCAGCCTGACGCTGGGGTGGCTGCCACAGGCTCGCATTGCCCCCTTGCTGCTGCATCACGAGAACTGGAACGCCCTGGTCAACTCCGAGACCGCTTTTCGGGAGGCGTTCCCCATCCCGGAGGATACCCGCTGCCTGCTTTTGCTGGCCGACCCCTTCTCCGTCCCCATCGGCGGCCTGCTGGATGCCCTGAACGACTACTACCCCGGCCTGCCCGCCGCGGGCGGCATGGCAAGCGCGGGACGCACCCCCGGCAACAACGTCCTCCTGTGCGACGGACAGCGCGCCACCCGCGGACTGGCTGCCCTCGCCCTGGGCGGCGACTTCCAGACCGCCTTTACTCTGGCGCAGGGCTGCCGTCCCATCGGGGAACCGCTCAGCGTCACCCTTGCCCACCGCAACGTCATTCTCCGTCTGGAGAACAGCCCCGCCACAGAGCAGTTGCAGCAAGTCATCGAGGGCCTGCCCCGCGAGATGCATGCCTTGGTCCGCCAGGGGGTGTTCATGGGATGCGCCATAGACCCCCACAAGGAACAATACGGACGCGGCGACTTTCTCATCCGTCCCATCATCGGGCTTGACCAGCGCAGCGGGGCGATTGCTCTCAGCGATTACGTCCGCAGCGGCGACGTGGTGCAATTCTTCGTCCGCGACCCCCACACCGCCGCCGAAGACCTGGAGATGCTCCTGCTGCCTCATTCCTTCCGTCCCGCCCCTGCCGGCGCCTTGCTTTTCACCTGCATCGGGCGGGGGCGCGACCTGTACGGCCACCCCGACGGCGATGTTGCCATCATCCGCGAAAGCCTGGGAGCGGATTTGCCCCTCGGCGGGATGTTCTGCAACGGCGAAATCGGGATGGTCGGCGGCAAGAACTACCTCCACGGCCACAGCGCCAGTCTGGTGCTCTTCTGGTGAAAGAGACCTGACGGGTCTTGGAGACCCGTCAGGTCTTGTCGGGTCTTGGGGGCCGGTGACTGAAGTCGCAGCGACAACTGCAAAACCTGCCCCCGCAGGTTGGGTTTCCAATCGCCGCAGGGCGACTTCGCAATGGTCGGTGCAGTTTCAACTGCCGAGACCGAGACCCGTCAGGTCTCTTCGCTTTCTCAAACAAAAACGGGACGGCAATACCGTCCCGTTTGCTGCCTCTTGGGGGAAAGAAAGCGCCTACTTTTCGGCGGTTTCCGTTTTCTCTTGTGCCAGCATCCCTTTGGGGTTGACGTACTCCCCTTCCGCCACCAGCGTTTTCTCGCCGTTTTCTCCGGCCTCGTAAATTTTGTACAGCAGGCGGATGGGGATGACCTTATCCAGCATCCCCTGGGCGGGGCAATAACGGATGGCCGAAAGTTCGATGGAGCGCACCACAGCCTTTTCGTCCACATTGTGGCCGGTGACGAGGTACTCAATCACGGCATTGGTGAACACCTTCGGGTGCCGCTCGGCGCGGTCAGCGTGGACTTTGACCTCGAACTCGGTCACGTCCTGGCGCTTCTTACGCAGGATGGAAATTACATCCATGGCGGTACACCCCCCCAGGCTGACCGCCATCAATTCCATCGGGCGGAAGCCGTCATTGGCGCCGCCTACTTCGGGGTCGCCGCCCAAATTGACGGTAAAACCGGAATCGGCAGTGCCGGTAAAACTCAAACCGCCGTGCCAGGTGAGGTCAGCGTTCATCAGTTCTTCTCCTTGATGTAGGGGGTTATGTACTCTTCAAGTACGTCCTGGGTAATCGCCCCCGTCCAGGTGGCGCGCACCATCCCGTTCCGGTCAATCAGGTAGGAGGTGGGCAGCCCCTGGATGCCGAAAGCCCGCAGGGTCTCCGTATTCGGGTCCGGCCACACGGGGAAGGTGAGACGATAGGACTGGACAAAAGCGGCCACTTCGCTGGGGCGGTCACCGGCGTTGACGGCAATCACGGTAAAACCCTCGTCCTTGTGGGCTTCGTGATAGGCCTCCAGGTCGGGCATCTCGGCTTTGCAAGGCGGACACCAGGTCGCCCAGTTGTTGAGCAACACCACCTGACCGCGGTAATCGGCCAGCGAGACGGGATTGCCGTCCAGGTCTTGCAGATTCAGGTCCGGGGCCTGTCTGGCGGGCACTTCCACGGGGACGACGGAATTCGCCGTCCGTGCGCCGGTGGAAGCGGTGGTTTTCTCAGCGCGGGAGGGCAACCACAATGCGGCCAGCACTCCCAAGACGATGAGCGCCCCTCCGCCCATCAATAAGACAGGAGCAAGCGTTTGCTTGCGGCGGTTTCTGCGGCGTTTTTCGCTACGACGGCTCATGAGATTTTCCTCAACCCAGCGCTCAATGACGGTGCAACCCCGGCGCGTGAACACGCCGCGGGTTATGCTTCAACGTCCCATCGAGGTATGCTTGCAGCGCACTCTGGATGTTGCCCGCCGTCAAAACCACATCCAGGCCGGTGGATTGAGCGATGCGATACGCATTGCGCCCCATCGAACCGGCCACCAACGTCTGGCAGTCTTGAATTGAGGCAAACATGGCAGCATGGTCGGAATCGCTGTGGTGACCGTGTTCCTCTTCGTCATCGCTGTGATGCCCTTTGAGGCGCTGCTCCACAGCCGTAACCCGCCCGTTCTCGATGGTAAAAACCTGATAGTAGGGGGCGTGGCCGAAATGATTGGTCAGCCGCTCCCCGTCTTCGGTGGCAAAGGCAATTTTCACGCCCATAATGCCCTACCGTAAACCCAGATACCTGTCAATTTTCTTGCGGTCGAACCCCACCACAATTTTCCCGCCGATATCCACTACCGGCACGCCTTGCTGTCCGCTGCGGCGCACCATGTCACGGGCGGCAGCCGAATCGCGGGAAACATCCACATCGCGGAAGGGGACGCCACGCTCACGCAGGTACTTCTTCACCGCGCGGCAAAAGCGACAAGTCGGAGTTGTGAAAACGATAACACGGGGGTACTTTTTCTTTTCTGCCATAAGACATCACTGGTTTGGAAGGTACTTGCGCTAAAGACTTCCGAAGTTTGCCCACTCCGGAAGTCTTTTTGGTTTGCAGTCGAGACCTGACGGGTCTTGCAGACCCGTCAGGTCTGGAATTCGGAATGACGTTAGCGTCCCAGGGCGTTCTTCAATTCCTGAAGCATGTGGGCTTCGGGGACCGCGCCGACCACGGTTCCCTTGCCGTAGTTGATGGTGGTGTGCGGCACGCCGCTCACGCCGTACTGGTCGGAGAGTTTGGGGAATTCCATCGCCTCGACCATCTCGGCCTGCACCATGGGGCTTTCCATGGCAAACTGGTGCGCCAGGATGACGGCCCGCGGGCAGTAGGGGCAGGTGGGGGTCACGAAGACCATCATGTTGACCGGCTCGGTCAGGGTCGCCAGGAACTGGCGGGTGGCATCGCTCAGCCCGGAGTCGCGCTGGGAAACGCGCACCAGGTCGGTAATCAGGGAACTGAATTCGTGCCCCGAAGGGATACCGGCGTAGCGAACCCCGTAGTCCATGATTTCGTCGCCGTTATCGGCAGCAATCACGATGCCGGGAGCCTTGTCCACGTTGTACTGTTCAGCCGCGTCGGCGTTGGCGCTCAGGTCGTAAACATCCAGGGAGAGTTTGTCGGAGATGGCGGTCACTTCTTCCAACAATTGGCGGGTATCGTCGCAATACTGGCACTGACCGTCATCCCCAAAGAAAATCACCTTTACGGGTTCCTTCAGGTCGGCAAAAACTTCCTTGACCTGAGAAACAATGTTGTCGTCGAGCAAACGGGTGGTTGCAGGCATGAGAAAAATCTCCTTGTGAAATGGTATTTTGCTTCCTGGAAGCATCCCGACGGGATGCAAAAAGGACTTATCAGGTAAAACATCCGCCTGCGCCGTACCCGCAGTTGGGACAGCGCAGCGTGAGTGTGCCATCATATTCCAGTTTGGCCTTGCCGCACTGGGGGCACAGGTCGCCTTCCTTGAGGTCTTTGTGTTCCTCTGCAGGTGGATTGACATCCAGTTGCAGGCCGAACATCTCGAAGGCGGAGCGGGTTACGCTCCCCCCCTCTTCAGGGGGCTTCTCCTCGGGGTTTTCACCAGAGGAAGGGTTGTTCCGGGTCTCGGACATGAACAAACCTCACAGTTTGGCCTATACACAATCGGTTAGATGCCCAGCGGCATCAAAGGTTACACTATGGACGCGGTGTTGACGTTTTTCTTACATTTCGGCTATTTTGACGCGCACATCCAGGGCTGCGGCCCCCTGACCGGGGGGCAGGACCCGCAGGGGGTTGATTTCGATTTCCGCAATCCGGGGGTGGTCGGCGGCCAGTTGCGCCAGCCGGAGAAGGGCATCCCGCACCGCGGCGCGGTCGGCAGGAGGGATGCTGCGGAAGCCGTCCAGTTTGCGCCCCGCCCAGGTGCTTTCGATGAGGTAGTCCAGGTCGGGTTCGGTCAGGGGGGCGAGGGCAAAAGCCACATCCTTGAGGCCCTCCACCTCCACCCCGCCGGAGCCGAACATGACCAGCGGGCCGAACTGCGGGTCGCGCGCCACCCCGGCGATGACCTCCTGCCCCTCCGCAATCATCGGCTGCACCAGGACACCCTCCAGAACCGCATCCGGCACGGCCCGGGAAACCCGCTCCCAGACGGTGCGGTAGCCCTGCGCCGCGGCTTCGGGGGAATCCACTCCCAGGAGGATGCCGCCGGAATCGGATTTGTGGGGTACATCGGGGGAGACGATTTTGAGGGCCACCGGGAGACCGACCTGCTCCGCAAGGGAGGCGGCTTCTTCGGGGGAGTGCGCCACCTTTCCGAGGGGCAGGCGGATTCCATACGCCCCCAGGAGGGCTTCCGTTATTTGGGGGGAGAGCCAACTCCCGGGAGCGCAAGCCGCCAAAAGGGAGGCCGCCTTCTCCCGCTCCGCATCGGGGGGATGAATCTCCCGCGCCGCGCTGCGTTCCCGCATCTCCCCGTAACGGTGGAGGGCGGAGAGGGCATCGGCGGCCTGCTCCGGGAAGCGGTATTCGGGGACGCGCGCCGAGCGGTAGTGCTGCACCGCCTCCGGGATGAGGCGTTCCCCCATCAGGGCGACGACGACGGGCTTTTCGGCAGTCTGGATGAGGGGGATGGTGGCTTTGGCGACCGCTCCGGCGCTGAACATGGGCGGCGGCGGGAGGATGAGCATCACGCCGTCCACGCCGGGGTCATCCAGGAGAGCGCGCAGGCCGCGGGCGTAGTCTTCCGGGGAGGCGGAGGCGAGCATATCCACGGGGTTGCGGAGGCTGGCCGCGGGAGGCAGGAAGGCGCGCAGGGTCTCGACGGTCTGGGGGGCGAGGGAGGCCATCCGCAGGCCGCGGGCTTCCAGGGCGTCGGCGGCGGTGACGCCGGGGCCGCCGGCGTTGGTGAGAACGGCGATGCGCTTCCCCCTCAGCGGCGGCGACCAGGCCAGGGCGCGCCCCCAGAGGAACA
>DRKV01000406.1 GCA_011051635.1 Chloroflexota bacterium
GAGGAACGCCGCCCCGCCTCCGCCGCCCAACCCGCCCGGCTCCTCCACGCCGCGCAGGGTGTAGGCCGCCAGCCCAATCCCCGTGCGGATGCCGAGGGGTTGCTGTCCGTAGAAGGCCTCCTGGATGGGTTGACTGTTGGGGTCGGCCAGCGCCAAGGCGGCCTTATCCACCGCAGCCAGCGAAAAAGCGCCCTGCACGGGGTTGCCCTCCGAATCGGTGACGTGCAGGCGCAGGGTGACTTCGGCCCGCGGGGCGACCTCGTCGGGCAGGTCGAGCATCTCCACTTTCAGGATGAGATGCTCCGGTTCCACGTTCAGGTTGAGCGCCCCGTAGCGGAAATCGGGATGCCCGTCGCCGCGCTGCCCCGGCAGGGTCAGGGTGAGGTAGATGTTCGGGGCATCCTCCTTCCCCAGGGGGATTTCCAGCGCGCCGCCGCCCGCGGGCACCATCCGCACTTCGTAGCGGTGGATGCCCCCCCGCTCCAGCGTCAGCAGAGCCGGCGTCTCCGCGCCAAAGGGGTTGGGCACAAAGACCTGCGCCGTCTCGCCGGGGCGGTAGGTTTCCTTGTCGGCGCTCAGGAGCAGGCGCTGGTTGGGGAGCGCCGGCCACACGCCGCTGCTGCTGCCCCCCACCCAGAAGAGCATCTCGGTCAGCGCGCCCCCCTCGCCGCGCAGCGTAATTTGGTACGAGCCGCTTTTGTCGGGCGTGAAGGCCACCCGTCCCTTGCCCTCCCCGTCGGTGGTGATTTGCGTTTCAGCCACCGGGGTGAGGACTTTTTCGTAAGTGGAGAGACCGTACTCGTCCGGGGAGGGATGCTGTTCCCAGGTGACCCGGCTGAACTGGATGGAGAGCGGGCGCCCCCCAAGCGGCTTGCCCTCCCAATCGACGGTGCGCACCTCGAAGGTCCTCTCGTACCCCGCGGGCGCGACCCATTGTTCCCCGCGCACCCCGATGTAAAACGCCGCCGGATGGAGACGCCCCGCGGCGCGGGCGCTCACCGGGAAGCCGCTCTCATCGGTAGCGGTAACCTCCAGAACGTAGCGTTTGAGCGCCTCCCTCTGCGGGAGGGGCACCTCCACCCGGAAGCGGCCATCCGCATCGGTGACGGCCTCCCCCGAGGCGACGATTTCCGCAGCCGGGCCGAACAGCCCCCGCGGGAAAATCTCGAACCAGTCCACATCCAGCGGGCCGACGGTGTACCCCGGCAGAGAAAACCAGTCCGATTGCAGCGTGAGGCTCCATTGGACGGTCAGACCACCGGCGGGCGCGCCGAAGTAGTAAGCGGCTTCCACCTGGGCGGTCAGGGTCTCGCCGCCCTGCAAGTCCTCGCGCTCCGGCTGCACCTGCAAATCGAATTCCGGCTTGCGGTACTCCGCCACCTGGAAGGAAAGGCGGGCGTAGGAATCTTCGACCTCCAGGGTGTAGTAGCCGGGAGTGGCGTTCTCCGGCAGGGTGTACGTCCCGCTGGCCGTGCCGAAATCGGTCAGCGGCAGGGTGAGGCGCTCCACCTCCTGATACTCATTGTCGCGCACCAGAATGGAGACCGAATCGAGAGCGGGCAGGGTGTAACGCCCGTCGAAACGCTGCCGCGCCACGAGGCGGAAATGCACCGTCTGGCCGGGGCGGTAGATGGGACGGTCGGAGTAGAGGTAGGCGTAGAAATCGGGCGCGGCGTAGGAGGTGGGGATGTCGCCGTTCCAGGGCAGCAGGCCGCTGTCCATCGAGGAGAGCGCCGCCGAGAAGTACGCCTCCCCCGGCTGCCCCATCACCGCCAGGACGGTATCGTAAGCATTGTCGGCATCCCATCCCTGAGCATAGAAGAGGCCGTCGCCGTCGGTCTGTCCCTGGGCGATGAGCGTCCCGGAGGAGTCGTAAAGGCGCACGGGCGCGCCGGGGACGGGCTGGCCGCTGTCCAGGTAGGTCGCCCACACCAGGGCGTCCCGCCGCCCGTACTTGAAGGTCAGGTTGACGTTGGTGAGTATCACCAGGGCGGAGCGGTCCCGCGAAGCGAGAGAGGGAGCGGGTACGGCACTGGCCTGTACCCCGCCTGAAGGAGTCGCCCCTGCTGCAGGTGGAGTGATGGAAACGTAGTACACGCCGGGAGCATCACCCGGCAGGGGCAGAGTGCGCGCCGCCACCCGGTCGGGGGGCGCGTCCAGGCGCACTTCGGCGCTCCGCAGGCCGGCGGGGCGGTACTTGTTCAGGGCGTCGTAGTCGTCGCTGGTCGCCAGTTGGATGAAGGCATCCAGCGGGACGGGGGCGCTCTGCACGGTGACGGCATCCACGTTGGCGGCCTGCACCGGCATTCCGCCGTCGGAGAGGGCCGCCACGAAGACATCGCTCCAGACCACAGGCGACCCCAGGCGCACCTGCGGCTCCAGGGCAGCCACGGAGAAGGAAAGCGAGGCGGAACTGCCCAGCGTCCATCCCCAGGCATCCGGCAGGTCGGGGGAGATGGAGAGGGTGTAATCGGTCAGGGGCTGGAAATCGCCGTACACGATGAGGCGCGGGCCGTCCCCCCAATTGCTCCTGGTGACTCTGGAGATGTCGGCGGGCGGCTCCAGGCGCAGGAAGCGGCTCAGGTCTGCTTCATTGTTGGAAGGCGGGGGGGCGGAAAGGCGGACGTACAGGGGGCTGCCGGGACGGAGTACTACATCCTCAAGGCCGAGGACCTGCAATTGGGGGTAAGTGACCCAATCGGCGCGGTATTCGTTCCCCAGGGGCGCGCCGCCGGCGCTTTGCGCTTCCCCGCCTATGCGCAGGGTGTAGCGCGTCCCCCGCCGCAGCAGGGATTGGGGGCGCAGGGTCAGGGTGGTGAAGGTTTCGTCCCACTCGGTTTGCAGGGCGGGCGCGCCCTCCCCTTCCAGGCGCAGGGCGGCCTCCACGCTGGAGGGGTTCATCGGCTGGTTGAAGGCCACCGTGAGGGAGGCGTCCAGCGATAACGGCGAGGCCGGGTCGGGCGTGATGCCTGTCACCGCGGGGGAGGCGGTCGTGAAACTCCAGGCGACGGCCTCCTCGAGGGGCGTCCCGGCGGCGCTTTGCAGGTCGGGGTTGAGGCTTACCCGGTAGGTGGTTCCGCCGAAGAGGGCTGGCTGGGGGTAGAAAATGTAGGTGCTGGTGTTGAGCCACTCCCCGCGCCCCTGGGCGGGCGGGTCGAGGGTGAAGGCCGCCGGCAGGGAGGCCGGGTCTCCCCCCAGAGGGACGACCGGGCGGTTGAAGGCGGCCACCACCGCCGAGGCGGGGTTGACTTCGCCGCTGTCGGGGGCGGGCAATTGCTGGGTGAGGCGCAGCGGCCCGGCGACGCGGAAGCGCACCGGCACGGGGCGGGCCATCCCTTTGCCGTTGGCGGCCTGCGCGCTGCTGTCCACGGTCAGGAGCAGGTCGCTGTCGGGGGTGAAGGGGGCCTGGGGGTAGAAAGTGACGGTGGCGTCGTCCAGCCACTCGAAGCGCCCGGAGACGTTTTCCCCACCCTGCAAGGCTGCCTCCACCGAGGCGCGCTGCATGGGCTGATTGAAGTAGAACGTAATGCCCTGCTGGGGCGAAATCTCACTGCCCAGCGGAGGGTCAGTCTCGATGAGGGCGGGAGGCAGGTCGGCGCGCGGGGTGGCGGTCGGGGGAGGCGGCAGGGTGGGGGTTGCGGGCGCGCTTTGCGGAAGGCGCGAAGTGCCCACCCCCGGCAGGGAACAGGCCACGGACAGCACCAAAACGACACTCAAGACCCACAGCAGGCGGGAACGGCTCATCGAATTCCTCCTGAACAGGGAAGCAACGCCGGGGGGCGCGGGAAAGTTCCCTTCCATTATAACCGTTGTTGAGACGGGAACAGGTAGCCGCTATCGGGCACTCTCGCCCCCTCCTCCCGCGCCCCGGACTTCCCTCGCCCACTGGTGGAATCCCCGCGGGGGTACTGTGCGAAGGAGGCGGGGCTGAAACCTCCACCTTGCGTTCGTCAAGTCCGCAGTGGCAGGGGCAGATTTTGACCGATGGCAAACGGGGGCTACACTTTTTCCCCTTTCCCGGCCTTCCCCCCAAGGGGGAAGGGACGATTCTTCCCCCTTTGGGGGGAGATGTCCGCAGGACAGAGGGGGGGGGACGCGTCAGTCAATTCTACCCACTACCTCCGCGGTGCGGATTTCCTGCCCTCGCGAGGGGTATAGCAAGCAAACACGGGGGAAATTGCACGCCGAGCGCCCTCACCCCCGCCCCCTCTCCCGGAAATGGGAGAGGGGAGTCCGACCGCAGGGAGGACGGGATGAGGGCTGCCGGGGCTGCCTACACTTTCCTGGTATCCCCCCGCGAGGACGGCAAATCTGCCGCCGTGCAGGGGGAGACACATCAGCGAAACAGGGCGCTCCACAGCAAATCTACGAAGGTGTGGGTGAAGACGGCGGAGAGGAGGTTGTTTCCGCTCTTGCGGTATGCCCAGCCATAGAAAGCTCCCGCCAGGGTCGCCAGAGCGACGTAGGCGATTTTCTCGGTGAGGTCGCCGGCATTGTTCCAGTGCATCAGGCCGAAGGCCAGCGAGGAAAGGAAGAGCATCCAGCCGCGGCGCTGGCTCATTTGGTCCAGGCCGTGGAGGAGGATGCCGCGGAAGAAAAGTTCCTCCGGCAGGGCAACGGTGAGAAAGAGGCCGACGAAGTGCGCGGCCAGCAGGCTCAGGGAGAGGGGTTTGGAGGGAGGGAAGGTGAGGAAATCAATCGCCAAGCCGATGGGGATGACGATGGCGGCAAAGACGGCGGTCGCGGCCAGCGCCAGAGTCAGGTCGCGGCGGCGGGGAACCAGGCGGTAGCCGAATGCGGGCAGGTCTCGCAGCCCGTACCAGCCGAGCACGCCGACCACGGTGAGCGCCACCGCCCACCAGTTGTAGGCGAACCCCGCCGGGCCGAACCACAAATCGTAGTTCCAGCGCAAATCGAAGGGAATCCAGAGGAGGAGCCACACGGCGGCATCCGCCCAGGTCAGGCCGCGCTTGCCGCGCCCGATTTGGCGCAGGGTACCCAGCGCGGCGAGAAGACCGAAGACGAAAATGGCCGCCGCGTAGGGGTCGAAACCGGGCGTGAGCAGCCCCATCAGCAAGTAGAGACCGCTCAACCCGCCACCTGCGACGAGCACCGGCCTGCGGAGAGAGCGCATCCAAGCGCGTACCTGCGCCGCGGCCCGCGGGGAGCCGAGGGTCAGTTGGGCGCCAATCAGGGGGGCGAAGCCCAGCAGGAGGGCAAGCCACGTCAAGGGAGCGGGCTGCTCGCCCTCATCGGCCACCAGGAAAACCGTCAGAGCCATCGCGACGACCGTCCAGGCCAGCCATAACTTCCAGGGGAAACGGGATTTGGTTTGCACAGGCTCCTCCTTCACACAACGCTACCCAAACACAAAATGCGCCCCTTTCCAGGGGCGCATCGCGCAGGAGGCGACGACGGGACTCGAACCCGTGATCAGGGTTTTGCAGACCCTTGCCTTGCCAACTTGGCCACGTCGCCATAAACAAAAGCGGCTGATGGCAAATGGCTCTTCAGCCGTAAAGCCATCTGCAACCAGCCACTTGCACACTTCTGAGCGGGCGATGGGACTCGAACCCACGACCTTCTCCTTGGCAAGGAGACGTTCTACCAACTGAACCACGCCCGCAAAATCGGCCCATCTTTCTTTTCTTATTACGCAGGCCGAGAGTGCCGAGAGCCAGAATCGAACTGGCGACACCGCGATTTTCAGTCGCGTGCTCTACCAACTGAGCTATCTCGGCCAGATGTTTTGGTAAACTGCCTTGAGTGCGCCCCGTATTCTACACAATCGCGGCGGGATTGTCAAGCAAAATTTTGGCTTCGGCGCGCGCAAGAAATCCAGAAAAGCCGCTCGGAGAACGCTGATTACGCTGATGCCCGCTGATTTGCACGGAAAAGCGAATGTCTGCAACGGCTATCGCCTGTGCCGCCGACACGGGGGACTGGAAGTCCCCCGCTGGGAGGTAAGAAGTCCGCTCTGCGGACTTGAGGGCATCAGGGTAGGGGTTTCAGCCCTACCCGCA
>DRKV01000407.1 GCA_011051635.1 Chloroflexota bacterium
CACACCCTCGACCTCAACTTCCTGGGCGTCCCCCGCGCTATCGCGGTTTACGCCATCCCCCACAAAGACGGGGTAGTTCTCATCGAAAGCGGTCCCGGCTCCACCCTCGCCAATCTGGACGCCGCCCTGCGGCAGGCGGGTTTCGCCCCGGAGCAAGTTACCGACGTCCTCCTGACCCACATCCACCTGGACCACGCCGGAGCCGCCGGCGCGCTGGCGCGGCGCGGGGCGCGCATCCACGTCCACCCGCGGGGGGCGAAGCACATGCTCAACCCCGAAAAACTGCTCTCCAGCGCCAAACGCATCTACCAGGACGACATGGACCGCTTGTGGGGAGAATTCCTGCCCGTTCCGGAAGCGCAATTGCACGTCGTCGAGGATGAAGAAGAAATCCTCATCGGCGGCCTGCGCTTCGTGGCGCTGGATACCCCCGGTCACGCCAACCACCATTACGCCTACCTGTTCGAGGGGGCCTGCTTCACCGGCGACGTGGGCGGCGTGCGGATACCGGGGCCGCCTCACTTGCGCCTCCCCATGCCGCCCCCCGACTTCCACATCGAAAAGTGGCGCGCCAGCATCGCCCGCCTGCAAAAAGCGGACATCCGCCGCATCATCCCGACCCACTTCGGCATCTTCGACGACCCCGATTGGCACCTGCCGCGTCTGCGGGAAGAACTGGATGCCGTCGAGCGCTGGCTGGAAAGTTTCATGCCCGCCGACCCGCCCCTGGAGGAGATTGACCGCCGCTTCCGGGCCTGGGCGGAAGCCCGCTCCCGCGCCGAAGACGTCCCGGAGGAGGTCATCGCCGTCTACGAGACCGCCAACCCCTCCTGGATGACCCCCGCCGGCATCCATCGCTACTGGCACAAATACCGGATGTAGTACAACTGCTCGCAGTTGTACTACCGAAGTCTTGGCGGAGGGAACAACCATGAAACTCGCCGTCATCAGTGACACGCACGATAACATCTGGGCGCTGGAGGCTGCCATGCCCCGCCTGCGCGCCGCCGACGCTATTCTGCACTGCGGCGATTTGTGCGCCCCGTTCATGATTCCGCGCCTGGCCGCGGCGGAAAAACCCGTCCACATCGTCTGGGGCAACAACGACGGCGACAAACGTCTGCTCACCGAACAGGCCGCCCGCTACCCGCACATCCACATTCACGGCGATTTCGCCGACCTGCGCCTGGGTGGCTGGCGCATCGCCATGACCCACTACCCGGAAATCGCCCGCCCGTTGGCAGCCTCCGGCGCTTACGACCTGGTGTGCTACGGCCACGACCACACCGCCCACATCAGCCGTCAGGGGAAGACGCTCTTGCTCAACCCCGGTGAAATCATGGGGCTGCTGGGAGAGCGCACCCTGGCGCTCGTGGACACCGAAACGGGGGAAGCCCAACATATCGCATTACAAACCTGATACACAGCCGTAACGCGCGAACATGGGGGGATGGCTATAATGCAGATGCTTCTCGGCGGGACACTCCACACCCTCCCCGCCCCGGAAACACTCATGACAGCCACTCCTCTACAAAGGCCCTCCCCCTCTCGTCCCGGCACAGCCCCCCTGGAGCAACACGCCCGCCGTCTTTACGCGGCAGGTATGCGCATGTTCGAGCAATCCGAATGGCAGGCGGCCGCGCGTTTGTTCGAACTGGTCATAAAAGTCAATCCGGAGCATTTGACCGCGCGTCAGCATCTGGGGGAGGCGCTGTTAGAACAGGGGGAGGCCGAAAAGGCCCTGCGCCATCTGCATTACGTTTACCAACGCGACCCCTCCGCCGGACTGGAGGCGTTTTTGCGGGCGCTGACATCTCTCGCCAATCAATACCGCGTCCGGGGTGATACTGAGCGCGCCCGGCAGGTTTATCGGCAAGTGGTAAAAATCGCGCCGGACACACCGCTCCCTGCAGGAATTGCCCCTTTGGGGGCTGCCGCCTCCAAAGCAGGAGGGCGCCTTGCGCCCCCCAGGGTTGCCGCATCCTCTCAAAGGGAGCCTGCCTCCATAACTCCCAAAAACGCGGCTTCCTTGCGGGAGAAGGAAACTTTGGGGCGCGGGCGCATCACTTCCCTGGCCTATTCCCCTGATGGGGAAATCCTGGCCGTGGCCTCCTCCATTGGGGTGTATCTGTACCGCCTGGGAGCGTTTCGGCTGGAGCGCTTTTTGCCTGCCCCCGCCTGGGTGTGGAGCGTGGCCTACGCGCCGGATGGCGCTTGGCTGGCTGCCGGTATGGACGATGGCCGCGTGCGCCTGTGGGACCCGGCCAACCCCGCCGTCCCCGTGGACATCGCAGCCCACAACCGGGCCGTGCGGGCGCTGGCTTTCTCTCCCGAGGGTACTCTGCTGGCAAGCGGCTCACAGGATGGCACCGCCCGCCTGTGGAACACCCAGACCTGCAGCCTGCAACGCACCCTGCAGGACAGCGCCGACGAGATTCGGTCGCTGGCTTTCTCGCCCGATGGCAGCCTGCTTGCGCTGGCGTCAGAAAACCGCCATGTGCTGATACGCCGCATCCGTGACGGGGCGCTGATACACACCCTCCATGGACACCGCCGCGCCGTCCGCAGCGTGACTTTTAGTTCCAATGGCCGCTGGATAGCCTCCGGCGGCGAGGATGGACGCATCAATTTCTGGCATACAGGGGAGGAGTATCCTGCCAAAGTTCTCGAGGACTTCATGGGCATTGTCAGCCAGGTTGGTTTTTCCCCCGACAACCGCCTGCTGGTATCCGCCTCGTGGGATGGCGGAATCCGTCTGTGGCATCCAGGGCGAGAGACGATATGGCAGCGCCTCGAAGACCAACGCTACCCTGTTTCCCAATGTCTCTTTTCGCCGCAGGGAACACACCTGAGCAGCCTGACCGTCAACGAGGAAGTTGTGCGCATTTGGAACGCCCACAACGGAGAACTGCTCAAATCGCTGGCTCACAACAACGCCCTGTACGCTGTAACGGTCTCTCCACACCAGGATTACCTGGCGGCAGGCACCAGCGACGGGCGGGTGCTGATGTGGACATGGCCTTTGCACAACCCCGAACCGGATGTCACCCTGGCGGGGCATCAACGCGCCGTGCGCAGCGTAGCCTTTGCTCCTGCCGGCGAATACCTGGTTTCGGGCGGAGACGACCCTTACCTTTTGGTGTGGAAACTCTCGCAAAGCGCCGCCCAACGGATACTCCTGCCCCCTCAGAACCGCGGCGTGACGCGGCTTACCTTCTCCCCCGATGGGGAATGGTTGTTTGCATCTACGGAGAACGGCAACATTTACGCCTGGCAGGCCAGCGACCTGTGGACGACCGACCACATTCCAACCGAACCTATCCTGTGGGCGCAATACCCGCACAGCGTCACCGACCTCTCCTGTGCTCCTTCCGGGGACCGGCTGGCCGCCGCAACCGACCAGGGGGAGGGGCACACCTGGGCGATACAATCCCGCCATGCGGCCTCCAGCATCCGCTTCCCCGCCTCTGCAATCCGCGCGATTGCCCTTTCCCCCACAGAAGGGCACATCGCTGCCGGCAACACCAGAGGGGGCATCCATCTATGGAGCCTTGACGGCACCCGGAAGCACAATCTGAGCGCCCACGAGGGGGCGGTACGCTCCCTGGCCTTTACCCCTTCTGGCACGGTGCTGGCTTCTGCCGGGGTAGACGGGCGTATTCACTTGTGGGATGCCGTTGCGGGCGTTCTGCTCCATACCCTGGAAGGACATACTCAGCAAATCTGGCAAATCACTTTCACGCCGGATGGTCTGCACCTGCTCTCCGCGAGCGAGGACGGCACGCTGCGGATTTGGGCTGCGGACATCAAATGAAACGAAGTATAATTGCCCCGTGACCAGAAAACGATGCCCTTACCTGGGGTTGGAGACAGACCCCCAAACTTGCTATACCTTTCCCAGCGAGGACAACCTCTGTCACCGCCTCAGCACTCCCCAACCAATTGATGTCCAGCATCAGAGCGCGTACTGCCTGACACCCCAGTACACCGAATGCCGGATTTTTCAGCGCGCCGCCTTCCAGCAGGCAACCCAATCCGGTCTGGATGCTGAAGAACGTCGCCGGGCTGCGACCGCCTTCATGTGGTTGAGCAGCATTGGCCTGCTGGTCACTCTCTTCACCGGCTTGTACCTCTTCGATTGGACACCTGTCTCGGCAGGGTTGTTCGGACACCCCTCCGCCACCCTGACCCCGCCAACCGGATTCGTGTTTTACAACGGGCAGGGCACGCCGCACTTTTTTGGAGGCACCGCCACCCCGCTGCCCACAACCACGCCATTGCCTCCGAGAGCCAACACAACCTCCCCCAGCGACACCCCCCTCCCGCCCAGCGATACGCCGCTTCCCAGCAACACGCCCCTCCCGCCCAGCGCAACGCCGGTGGTTTTCTACCCCTCCCCTACGGCGTCCTACCCCACCTGGACGCCCACATCGACACCTACGGCCACGCCTACCGCCACCGCAACCCTTACCGCCTCGCCATCGTCCACGAACACAGCCACCCCAGTACCATCCCCCAGCGAGACTCCCACCCCCGCGAATACCGCCGGCCCCACCAGTACGCCCTCCCCCGCAGCAACTACAACGGCCACATCCCCGCCGCCCAGTTCCACACCACCGGCCCCCACATCCACCCCTACCCCCACCCTGATTGTCACGCCGGCGGGGACGAAGACCTCCGACAACTAGCCCCTCCTACCGAGATACCGACAACCGAACCAACCGCTCCCGCCGGTCCAGCGTCAGGCGGGCATAGCGCCTGTGCTTGCCCTGCATACCCTTGCGCAGCACTATCACCCGTCTCTGCGGGGTGCCGCCTTTGGCGTGGGCAGTACGTCCCGCCACATAGTGCCACTCGGCATCTTCCATCCCCGGCAGGTAGGAACGCACAACCTGCTTCACCCGCGCTACCGTCTCCGGCTTGAGACTTACATCAGCGGCGCTGTCCGCTACCGCAGGGATGGCGAGATACGCCCGGCGTTCCGGCCTGTATTTGGGGATACGCAAAGAGAAACGCACCTGTGCCAGGGGGTCGCCGTACAGCACAAAGGAAATCAGCGTTTTCTGGTCTTCGGCGTCCAAAAAATCCTGCCGTTTCCTGGCCGCGGCAATCATCTTGATTTTGGCGCGCCGCAGGGCCTCCCCCGCCGGAACGCCTCCTGCCACCAGATTCCAGAAAATGTTCCCCAGCAAATCGGCTGCGATGAGAGGCCGCCGCAACGAGCCGTAGGACAGCGCCGTCGAGGCGGCCAGGGCCTGCGTGCCGTGCGCCAAAAATTGGAGCGCCACGCTTTGTTCCAGGGCACGCCCTCTCAAATACCCTCCATAACAGGCTTCGCTGAAGACGATGCGGGGCACCTCCCCGTTGCGTCCCACGTCTTCGGGGCGCAGCGCCACCGGGAAATCTTCAGAGCACACCTTGCGCGGGTCACACTGACCGTACCACGGCGTATCGTCCCGCACACCGTGCAAATTGAAGTACCCCAGTGTGGCCGGGTACAGGCCGCTGCCCACGAAGTCCAGAGCCTGGGTCGGAGGGGATGCCAGCACGTCGCGGGCGCTCCCCACGGGGCGGATGACCTCCAGGGTGGCCGGCCACCACACCGCCGCCGTGTACCCCACCGTATCGGGCATCATCTCGCGGCTGCTGCGCAGCCATCCCCAGGCTTTCCGCATCCACAGGCCCAGCCGCCAGGCTCGCGTCTGCCGGACGGCCTCCTCCCGCTGCCGCGCCACAATCTGCTGGATTTGCCGGATAAGCACCGCGGGCCGCGCCGTCGCATCTCCCGGCAGGCGTCCCACAGGCCACTTGCCCACGAAGTAATCCTCGTCGTCGCTGCCGTAGGGAGCATCGCTGGGCACGTCGGGGTCGTCGTCCTGCACGGGGTTGGGCAATTTGTGGAAAGGAACCACCTTCTCCCCGCCCACAATCAACACCGCACCGATGCGCTGCCGGTGCGCCCTGAACCAGGTATTGAGGTCGTGGAGAAGGAGTTTCACCGCCCACGGGTCGCCTGCTTCGGCAGGGGCGGCCTCGTAACGGGCAGCGCTTTCGGGGTCATCCGCTGCCAGCAGCACCACCTCGCCCCGGTAGCGGGGGCGCAAAGCGGTCTCCAGGGCGCGCAACGCCTTCCAGATGCGCTGATAGCCTGCCTTCCCGTACTGGGCGGTCAAACCGGCCCGCGTGGTCAGGATGAGATACACCGGACGGCTGGAGCGCGGCAGATGCAGGGATGCAAACCGTTTTTGGTGGATAACATCCCGCTTTGGAGAGGCGGGAGCAGACTCCCTTTGAGGGGGCGCGGCCTCCCCGAAAGCAGCAGCCGCCTTTGAGTGGGAACCTGCCCCCTCCACCATCGCGGAGGGCCGGTGTCCATTCGTGCCATTCGCGCCTTTCGTGCTATTCGTGCCTTTCGTGTCCTTCGTGCCTTTCGTGTCTATTCGTGTCCATTCGTGGACCGCCCCCGCGGGGAGCCGGTTCCACCCCAAAAGGGCTGCCAGTTCCGCGGGGAGCGGCACATCCAGCGGGAGCGCGACTTCCTGCGCCCACAAGCCGCGATACGGATGCTCTTCCCCCCACAGGCGGCGCGGCACCTCTCCGCCGATGTCCTCCGCTGCGGCGCGATGGAGGATTTCCACGGCGCGGGCCTCCTGCCCTCCGGCCAGGTACAGTTCCGCCTGCCAGAGAGCCAGCGGCAGGCACTCCGGCCAGCGCTGACGGTACTGCCCCAGGAGAGCGTGTACCGCGGGGAGGGCCGGCAGACTGGTGTGCTCGGAACGGGCCGAGGGCAATTGCAAACCCAGGAGGCGCAGATGCGCCAGCGCCAGAAGGGGCGTAGGCGGTTCGGCGGCCAGCAGGGCGGGCAGACTGCGCTCCGCGAGCGCCGCGAGCACCGCGTCGCCCGCTTCCAGGGCGCGGAACATCTCCGCCAGCAGACCGCCCCAGGCGGGCAGGGCAACGTGCGGGGAGGGGGTCTCGCGCAAGGCCAGCAGGCAGGCGTTGGCCGCCGCGGCCTGCGCATCGGAAGCGGAGGCGGTCTCCAGCAAGATACGCAGGGGACGAGGGTCGCAGGGGGCTTGAATCCGCAAACGCCCGGCAATATCGCGGGCGGCTTCGGCCTGTCCGCGCCGCCCCAGAATGCGCGCCAGAGCCGCCTGCACGCTCAGGTCGCCGGGGCAGGTTGCCAGCCAGTTGCGGGCCAGGTCTTCCGCCTGGGGGAGGAGCGCATCGTCTTCCAGCGCGGTTTCCAGCAGAAAGAGGAGTTGAGAGCGGGTGAGGGAGGGCATGAGGAAGGCAGAATGATGAATGATGAATGATGAATGAGGAAGGCAGAATGATGAATGCTGAAGGCTAAATGCTGAACGTCGCACCTCGCACGCCGCACGTCGCGCACATCGCACGCCGCACGCCGCACATCGCACGCCGCACGCCGCACGCCGCACGTCCCTCCCCTCACCCATGCACGATATTGAGCGCGGTCAGGGAGGCGAGGAGGCGCTGGAGTTGCACGTTAGTGGGGGAAAGAGCGGCGGCGTGACGGATGGCGCGCTC
>DRKV01000408.1 GCA_011051635.1 Chloroflexota bacterium
ACGGATTGCAGGGCGATGACCCGCCCGGCGGAATCATAGGTGCTGATTTGCAATCGCCCCATCTCGGCTGCGCCCGGAATTTCAAAGGGCAACTCCGTGGAAAGGTATACCCGTTCCCCGTGATAGGTCAGTATCTTGCGTCCCAGCAGGCGTCCGTCTTCTCCCAGCAGTTCCACCCGAAAAGAACCTCCCGCTCCCGGCACAAGTTTGGCCTGCACCCGAAGGGGAGAGACCACCTTGGAGAGCGGCCCCGGATTGATGATGGCGATGTTCCCCTCCGGGAAGACCGGGCGCGGGGTATTGGTGGGGGTTGGCGTTATCGTAGGGGTGTCGCTGGGCGTAAACGTGGCCGTGGGCGTGAAGGTGCGCGTCGGCCAGGGGGTACGCGTGGGGGTGGATGTGGGATAAGGCGTGCGTGTCGGGGTGAGCGAGGGGGTCAGAGTGACGAAATGCGGTGTAACCGTCACCGTAGGGGTCACACTGGGGGTCATCGCCTGGACGGCTGCCAGGGTCAACGCCACCAC
This sequence comes from Chloroflexota bacterium, assembly GCA_011051635.1. Classification (GTDB taxonomy): domain Bacteria; phylum Chloroflexota; class Anaerolineae; order Anaerolineales; family DRKV01; genus DRKV01. The sequence goes on from DRKV01000408.1 coordinate 525, forward strand.
CGTGGGGACCTGCCCAGTAGGCAGGGGAGTAGGTACCTCCGGCGCGGGCGTACCGACCGCCTCACAAGCGGCCAGCACCAGCGTTACCGCGAATATCCACGCGCCCCGCACGAGGCCTGAAAAGTTTCTCATACCAGGGGCGAATTTTACCACCGGAGAGGGGAATTGGGTGATTGGGGAACAGGGATTAGAGACTGGGGGTTAGAGATTAGGAGACGCGCCCCTAACTCCGCAATCTCCTAACCCGCGCCCCTCTCCCCCGCGGCGTGGTCGGGTAGCAAACGCTCCGCATCGCGCACCGCCCGAAAGGCGTATCCCCCCAATCCCACGCCGGCTGCCAACAAGCCGGTCACCAGGACAATCACGGACATGCCCGCCCCTGGTCCCTGACCCACCAGAGGGTGGAAGGTCTTGAAGACCCACCCGCCGGACTGCATGGACGGTTCCATGACCACGTCGGCCAGCGGCCCGGCCAGCAGGGTGGCAAGCGGATTGACCAGCCAGGCAATCACCCGCCGAATGGAAAAGACGCGTCCCTGCACATCGGGGGCGACCTTCGCCTGCCAGATGGCCTGATTGGAGCCGTTCACGATGGGGATAGCCAGCGCCCCCAGGAAGGAAGCCGCTGCCCACACAGGGACGGCGCGTCCGACCCCCATCAAGGCGGCTCCCGCTATCCCGGAGAAAATCCAGCCCCCCAGCACCCCGTTGACGCGTTTTCTGGGGCCGCCCCAGACACTCATCAGCAGCGCACCAAGTACGCCGCCCATCGCTCCCACCGATTGCACCGACCCCAGGGAGAGTTCGTTGTTGCCGGTACGCGCCAGAATCATGGGGGCTACGACGGTGTAGCCAATCGTAATGAAGAAGTTGCCGAACAAAAAAACCAGTTGCAGCCCCAGCAGACTGGGGCGCTTGAAAATGTAGCGGAAGCCGAAGAGCGATTCCTGCCACAGACTTCCCTCGCCCGCTTTGCCCTCCTCCGTGCGCTCCGGCTGCGGAATGTGTACCGCCAGCAAAGCGCTGATGGCGAAGACGAAGGTCACGATGTCAATCAGCAAGATGCCGCGCAGGCCGATGAGACCCATCAACGCCCCCGCCAGGATGGGAGCGAAGATGCCCGAAGCCGAATCGGCCAGTTGATTCAATCCGCTGGCGCGCCCGTAATGCTTCTTGGGAATCATCACCGTGATAGCCGCCGAATAGGCCGGCCACTGGAAGGTCTGCGTCGTCCCGGCGATGAGAGCCGCGATGTAGAGATGCCACACTTGCAGCGCCCCGGCGGTATGCAGCAGGAAGATTGTCACGGTAGCCAGCCCCGCTCCCAGGTCGCTGACCATCATCATCAACTTGCGGTTGGAGCGGTCTACCAGCGCGCCCGCTACCGGACTGACGAGCAACATAGGGGTGACGTAGAAGAAGCCCACCAGCGCCAATGCCGTGGCCTTTCCGGTGACCTCGTAAGCCCAGATGGTCAACGCAAAATTGGACATGCCCGTCCCCAACAGGGAGATAGCCTGTCCAACCCATACCACCAGGAAGGCGCGCATACCCTTATCCTCCACCTGGTGCCTCCCCTCCTATCACCCACAACTTGTCAGAGAGCATCTCCACTCGTCCTATTCGGGTCCATTCGCGCTCATTTGTGGAACTTCGTGTCCATTTGTGCCAATTCGTGGATTTGCCATCACCCACAACTTGCCGGAGAGCGTTTCCACCTTGACTTGCGGACCGCCGTCCCCGACCATCACCTGACGGCCGGCCCCCTCTTTGGGGAAGTACACCCCGGAGAAGGCGATTTCCATCCCGCCGGTAAGCGTGCGGAAGTCTACGTCGCAATGCGTCTCCGGCGGCAAACGCAGGATGACATCCCCGGAGAGAGTGTGAAAAGCGTATGGCCCCTCCAGCAGAGGTGTTTCCACCAGGAATTCGCCGCCCAGAGAGCGCCCCTGCATCCCCGAAAGGCGGCATCCCGTCAGGTGTACGTCCCCGGAGACGCTCTGGACGTACAGCGCGCCGTCCAAAGCGCGGGCGTTGATGTCGCCGCTGACGGTTTGCAGGTGGAACGCGCCCCGCGCGGCATCCAGGGTGATGTCCGCCGAGACGGTATCCAGGCGGGCGCGGGTTTCCACCCCTTCCAGGCGCAGCCCTCCCGCTACCAGCCAGACGCGCAGCCCGGCCCGAGGAGGCAGGATGACGGTACAGGAGGCCTCCGGCGCTTCCGTTCCCTCCGGCACGCTGGAGCGTATCGAAAGGTTCCCGTCTTCATCCGGGCTTATCTCCCAATCCAGACCGGGGGGCGTCTCGACCTGCACCCGCACCGTCTGCCCCTCTCCGGATTTCACCAGCACCATCCCGCGGAGGTGCTGCACTGCCACACGCTTCCCTTCTGCCAGGGAGTATTCACGCTCCAACGTCGCTCCTGTATTCGTCATCGCTATCTCCTCA
>DRKV01000409.1 GCA_011051635.1 Chloroflexota bacterium
CCACGCTCTCACCACCCAATCGCCCATTCCGCCATGCGCCGATACCTGCTTCTCGCTGTTCTGCTCTTCCTGAACGCCTGCCAGCCTGTTCAGGCGGAGACCTACCCGTCTCTCACCCTCAAGCCGCCTGAGGGGGTTCTCGTTTTGGGGCAGCCTACCCCCACCCCTGTACCGCCGAACACCATCCAGCCCCTTATAACGCCCCCTTCCCCCACACCCGCATTCACGCCAACTTCGCCGTCCCCTACGGTTACTGCCACCCCCACCCCGGCAGAGATTACTTTGCTTTTCACCGGTCAAATTGTCCCGGGGCGTTGCGTCCAGGCCGGCGTAGATGCTCGCGGCAGCGCCGATTACATCTACGCCGAGGTGCGCGACTTGCTCCAATCCGCCGACCTGACCATTGGGACACTCAACGCGGCTCTCAGCGATTACGCCCCCACGACCGGCTGTATCTCGACCTTCGTGCTGGTGGGCAGCAGCAACAACGCCGACGCCCTCGCCAAAGCGGGGTTCGACGTGATGAGCGTCGCCACCAATCACATCAAGAACTGCAACTCCAACACTTGCGGCGACCGCGCTTTTCTGGATACGCTGGAAAACCTGGGACGGGTGGGGATTCTGCCCGTCGGGGGCGGCAAGACGGTGGAGGAGGCTCTCCAGCCCGTGTTGGTGGAACGCAGCGGGGTGCGCTTCGCCATCGTCTCCCTGGGAGAAATCGAGCCGATGGCTTTCGCCGATGAGGATACTCCCGGCATCGCCCCACTCACGGAGGTCAACCTGCGCCAGGCCATCGCTGCCGCCCGGCAAGTGGGCGACGTAGTCATCGTCATGCCCCATTGGGGGCCAGAGTACGCATCCACTCCCAATTGGAATCAACGGAAATACGCCCGCATCGCCGTCGAGGCCGGAGCCGACCTCGTAGTGGGCAACCACACCCACGTCGTGCAGGCCACACAGACCATCAGCGGGGTTCCCGTGTTCTACGGCCTGGGCAATTTCGTCTTCGACCAGACCTGGGACCACAAAAACCAGCAATCGGTGCTGCTGACGATACGTTTTCGAGGCACGCAATACCTGGGTTACGAGTTTACCCCCGTGTACGCCGATGGCGACGGCACCGTCCATCTGGCAGATGAAGCCGAGGCAGCGGAAATTCTGGAGCGCATCTCGGCAGCCAGCACCGCTCTCCCCCCCGTTCCGTAGGAAGACTTACTCGTTCCCCCTGAATTCTTCTGCGGAGATGTGCCCTGCCTGGTCAATCCCCTCCCGTTTGAGTACCTTCCATAGCGTGATTGCCAGAATTTTGAGGTCCAGCCACAACGAGCGGTGGTCCACGTACCACACGTCCAGGCGGAACTTTTCTTGCCAGGTGAGGGCATTGCGCCCGTTGATTTGCGCCCAGCCGGTGATGCCCGGCAGGACTTCGTGGCGGCGCATCTGCTCAGCGCTGTAGCGTTCCAGGTATTGCATCAGGAGGGGACGCGGCCCTACGAGACTCATCTCGCCCAGCAAGACGTTGAACAACTCCGGCAGTTCGTCCAGACTGGAGGCGCGCAGGAAGCGCCCGAAGCGGGTCAGGCGCTGCTCGTCGGGGAGAAGGCTGCCCTGCGGGTCGCGGGCGTCCGTCATGCTGCGGAATTTGTAGAGCGCAAAGGGCACGCCGCGATAACCGGGGCGCGTCTGGCGGAAAAGCACCGGCCTGCCGTGGAAAATCCACACCAGGAGGGCCAGCGCCAGCATCACCGGGGAGAGTACGACCAGCCCGACAGTTGTCAGCAGGAGGTCGAAGACGCGTTTGGATTTGGGTACGCCGGGAGGGAAGAGGCTCATGCGGAAAATTGTATCATGGGGGCACTCAAAAAAGGCAGGACAACCGCGCGCAACCGGACAACTGCAAGCAGTTGTCCCACAAATGCCATTCCGCAAAACGGGAGTCCCAAGACCTGACGGGTCTGCGAGACCCGTCAGGTCTGGAGGAAGGTACGGCTCCTGCGGGGATGCTACGCGAAAATCACAGCAATGACTGCGAAACCTGCCTCCGCAAGTTGGGTTTCCAGTCGCCGAAGGGCGACTTCGCAAGTGTTGCTGTGACTTGAGTCGCCAAATCGAAATTTACCACTACCCACGGGGGGAAATGCGAAAGTGGAAAGGCAAAGCAAAAAGCAAAGAAAAACTTGCATCATTATTAGCAATGTGCTATCATAGGGGCGTGTACAAAATCGTGTTTACCCGGCAAGCCTTCAAATCTCTCCGCAAAACTCCTGCTCCTGTTGCGAGGCGCATTCGGGAGAAACTGGAGAGTCTGGCAAAAGCTCCTTACGCTCCACACCCCAACGTCACGAAACTAAAGAATCGTCCGGGGTTTCGACTGCGGGTTGGGGATTGGCGCGTGATTTACACCCTGAGAGACGATGAACTGGTTGTCCTAATTCTAAAGATTGGACACCGAGGAGAAATTTACCGATGAGTGTGCAAATTATCAAGCGGGAAGGGGAGCCGGAATGGGCTGTCGTTCCTTACCGCGACTATCTGCGTCTGATAGAGAAAGCCGAGATGCTGCAGGACATTCAGGATTACGATGCCGCGATGGAGGCTGTCGCTCAGGGGGAGGAACTGATACCCGCCGAGGTGGTTTACGCCATTCTGGAGGGGGATAATCCCATTCGCGTCTGGCGGGAGCATCGCGGCCTGACCCAACACCAACTGGCACAGGCTGCCGGTATCAGTACCCCTTATCTCTCGCAACTTGAGGCCGGGAAGAGACGCGGCTCCACGGCGGTGTTGCGCGCTATTGCCCAGGCTCTCGCGGTAACGCTGGAGGACATCCTGCCGCAATAGACGTGGAGGAGACGCCGTGTCATTTTCTCGCCTGCCGGTCTTCCTGCTCCTGGCTGCGGCGGCGGGGGCGTTGAGCGCCGGGGGCCGCGCCGCCGGGGTCCCCCCCATCTGCGCCGTGCAGGGCAGCGGGAAGACCTCCCCCTACGTCGGGCAGAGCGTGACCATCGAGGGCGTGGTCACCGCCGATTTCGAGCAGCGCCCGCCTAAAGGCTTCGCCCTCCAGCAGCCCGATTGCGATTCCGACCCCGCCACCTCGGACGGGGTTTTCGTTTACCTGGGGACGTCGCAGGATACCGTCCAGCCCGGCGACCGGGTGCGGGTGAGCGGCACGGTGGAGGAGCATTACGGCCTGACGCGCCTGCGGGCCGCGCCCGAAGCGGTGGAGGTGCTGGAACACGACGCCGCTCTGCCCGCGCCTTTCCCTCTCTCCCCCGCAGCGACGGAGGACGAAGCCTACTACGAGGCCCGCGAGGGAATGCTGGTCTCGCTGGCGCAGGCCGCCGTGATTGGCCCCACCGACGGAGGGGGCGAAACCTGGCTCCTGCCCGCTTCGCTGGGGGTGGAGCGCCTGTTCTGGGACGACCCGCAGGGGTGGGACTTCCGCCTGGTGCTGGATTCTCGCGGGAAGTACGCGCTCTCCCCCGAGGCACGCACGGGGGACGCGGTAGATTTCGAGGGGCTGCTGACCTTCGAGGGGGGCGCGTACCACCTTCAGGCCGGGTCCGCTCCGCGGCTGCATCCTGCGGGGGGCGCGCCGCCTGCGGGGTCACGGCCTCCTCCGGGGGCGGCAGCCTTCTCGTTTGCTTCTCTCAATCTGGAAAATCTGTTCGACCCCTACGACGACCCCGCTACGGAGGATTCCGTGCCCTCCACCGCCGAGTTCCAGCGCCGTCTGGAAAAGCACGCCCGCCTGATGCACGACCTGCTCGGCGAACCGGCTTTCATCGCTGTGCAGGAGGCCGAAAACGCCGAGGTGCTGGCGTGGCTGACGGCGCGCCCCGAATGGGAGCATCCCTACCAATCGCTGCTGGTGGAAGGCCCCGACCGGCGGGGGATTGATGTGGCGCTGCTCTACCGCCCCGACCTGGTCACGATTCTTGGCTATGCGCAAGAGCAGGGATGCACCACCCTGCAGGACGGCCTCGGCCCGGACGGCAACCTGGACACGGCGCATCCCGCC
>DRKV01000410.1 GCA_011051635.1 Chloroflexota bacterium
AGATTTTGCAACGTTGGCGGCGCAATACGACCCCGTTTCCCGCGGCGACCTGGGATGGTTCCCCCGCGGCTATCTGTTTGTCCCGGCGGTAGAAGAGGCTGCCTTCGCCCTGCAGCCCGGCGAATACAGCGAAGTTATCGAGAGTGACCTGGGCTACCATATCGTGCAAACCATCGAGCGCCAGGAGGGACGCGTTTTGAGCACTGATGCCCGCCTCGTCCTGCAAACCCGGGCGCTGCAATCCTGGATAGAAGAACAACAAGCGCAAAGCCAAATTGAAATCCTCGTCCCCTCCGCGGCTCCCTGAGGCCGGACGAAAGAAACCGCCTATCGGCTCCAGTACCCCACCCCGACAAGGGAGGCTCTTTATGGCACGCTCACGCGACCTGGTATGGAATATCCTCACCGCCCTGTTTCTGCTGGCGACGGTGTGCATTCTCGGCGTTGTCGCCGTAATTTTCGTCAACCCCAACTCTAGCCTCAATCCCTTTCCCCAGCCAACCGTGCCGGTTCTCATGCAACTGCCCACCCCTACGCCTACTCCTGTGAACCGGTTGCCTCCCACCTGGACGCCTACGCTTACCCAGCCGCCTACCTCCACTCCAACCATTACGCCGACACGCACGCCGGCTCCCCCCACAGCCACGCCGACCCGTTTCACCCTGCCCACCTGGACGCCTACCGCTACCGCCACGCCCACGCCGCGGCCCTCCTACATTCCGTCGTCCGACTCGCCCGCCTGGGTCCCATCGCCCAACCACGATTGCAGTTGGATGGGCGTCGGCGGGCAGGTGCTGGATGCCGCAGGCAACCCCGTCAACGGCATCACCGTCTTCCTGGGCGGCAAATACGAGGGCAAACCCATCCAACTGACCACAACCACGACCTCCGGAACCGCTTTTGGAGACGGGGGGTATGAAATCAAACTGGCAGACGACCCCAATAGCACGAAAGAGACGCTTTACGTTCAATTGTACGCCTCAGACGGCGCTCCCGTCTCCAAACAAATTTATTTCCGCACTTACGACGACTGCCAGAAGAACCTGATACAAATCAATTTCGTCGAAAAAGGCCAGTAAAGCAACCTTCTCGGTCCGACATTCCCATCTCATGGCATCTACCTCCTCCCCCGCTCCCCGCAGACGCGCCCGTCAGGGCGCGGGCTGTTTATGGAACGCCCTCACCGCTCTGGTTTTGCTGGCAACCCTCGGGGCGGGCATGCTGTTCGTCTGGGTCTATCTCCACCCTGAGGCCCCTCTCAATCCCTTCCCACCGCCCCCCGTGCCCCCCGTAGCGGCATTGCCATCGCCCATCCCCCCCGCAACCCCCCTCCCGCCGACGGCCACCGACACCCCCGTGCCCACGGCCACCAGTACCCCGCGCCCCACCGCGACGCCCACGCCGCTCCCGCCCACGGCAACCGCTACGGTGGAATTCTCTCCCACCCCGCCTCCCGGTTCGCCCTCTCCCACCCTCAAGCCCACCGCCACGCCCGGCGGCTACGCCTTCGTACTCAAAGACGACCCGCTCGCCGTCCAAAACATCTTCCACACCGACCTGGGCTGTAACTGGCTGGGCGTAGGCGGCAACATCGAGGATTTGCGCGGCGGCGGCAAATTGTACGTCACCGTACACCTGCACGGCACGCTCAACGGAAAGCCCGTAGATATCTACACCGTCTCCGGCGCGGCCCGGCAGTACGGCGAGGGCGGTTACGAATTCCAATTGGCCGATGCGCCCGCGGCCTCGCACAATTCTCTCTTCATCCAGTTGCTCGACCAGGCCAACCTCCCCCTCTCCGACCGCATCTTTTTCGATACCTACGACGACTGCAACAAGAACAGCATCATCATCAACTTCGAGCAGGTACGCTGAGCCATGATTCCCCTCGAACTCCGCATGAAGGGATTTCTTTCCTACCGGGAGGAAGCCGTCCTCGATTTTCGCCCCTTCCACACCGCCTGTATCTCCGGGCACAACGGAGCCGGGAAATCATCCATTCTCGACGCCATCACCTGGGCTTTGTTCGGGCAGGCGCGCCGCCGGGACGACGCCATCATCACCATCGGGGCGGACAGCGCCCAGGTCACTTTCACCTTCGCCTACGAGGGCAACCATTATCGCATCATCCGCACCAAACCGCGGCGTAAAACCGCCCAACTGGAGTTTCAGATTCGGCAGCCCGACGGTGCGTGGAAGGCCCTCACCGAGCGCGCCCTGCGAGATACCGAAAGGCGCATTCGCGAAACGCTGCGGCTGGAGTACGAGACCTTCGTCAATGCGGCCTTCTTCCTTCAAGGCCGCGCCGATTCCTTCACCCAAAAGCGCCCCGCCGAGCGCAAGCAAATTCTGGCTTCCATTCTCGGCCTGGAGCAGTGGGAAGACTACCTGCAACGCGCCAGGAAGCGCCGTAAAGCAGTCCAGGCCGAGATAGAGGGCATTCGCGGGCAGTTGAAAGAAGTCGAGGCCGAACTGGCGGAGGAGGAGCCCCGCAAACAGCGCCTCGCCCAATTGGAAAAGGAACTCCGCACCCTGGGGGAAACCCGTCTCGCCCAAGAACAGGCCCTCCAGAGTATGCGGCAAATGGCGACCTCCCTGCAGGAGCGGGAACGAACGGTGGAAGCGCTCGCCCGCCAGTTGGAAAGCACCCGAAAGGAATACGCGGCCCTGAAGGAGCGCCTGGAAGCCCGCAAGAAGGAGCGGGACGACTACCTTGATGCGGTTTCGCGCGCCCCGGAGATTGAGGCCGCTTATCAAGCCTGGCTGCAAGCCCGGCAGGAACTGGAAGCGTGGGAGGAACTTGCCGCCCGTTTCCGCGCCCACGAACAGCGCCGCCGCGCCCCGCTGGAAGCCATCCAGACCGCCCGCGCCCGCCTGGAAGAAGAATTGCGCTCCCTCGAAGGGCAGGCCGCTGAAGCCGAGCAGACCCGAAAGCAGCAAGAAGCCCTGCAGGAAGATATTCGCCAGGCGCAGGAGATGCTGCAAACGGCAGAAAAGGCCCTCGCAGAGCGTCCCGCCCTGGAAGAAGCCCTGCAGGAAGCCCTGCAAACGAAGGGAGAGATGGAGGCCGAGAATCGTCACATCCAGGCCGAAACCCGCGCTCTGCGGGAGCGCATTGACACTTTGCGGGCTGCGGAGGGGGGAGTTTGCCCCCTGTGCGGACAATCGCTGCCGGATGAGGAGCGCGACACCCTGGCCGAACACCTGGAAAGCGAAGGACGCCGGATGAAGGAACGCTATCTGGCGAACAAGCAGGCTCTGGAGGAAATCGGGCGGCGCATCGCCGACCTGCGCCGCTCCCTGCGCGGCCTGGAAACAGAGGCCCGCCGCCAGCAGCAAGCGCACAAGAAACTCAGCGTTCTGGAGACCCGTCGTCAGGAAATGCAAACCCGCCTGGAACGATGGGAAAAAGAGGGCGCGCCCCGGCTGGAGGAAGTGCGCCGCGCCCTGGAGACGGAATCCTACGCCCTCGAAGCGCGAGCCGCCCTGGCCGCGCTGGATGAGGAAGCCAAAGCCATCGGCTACGACGCTGCCCAACACGAGGCCGCCCGCCAGGCCGAGAAGGCCGGACGCGCCGCGGAACAGGCCTGGCAGAAATTGGAGCGCGCCCGCGCCGCCCTGCAACCCCTCGAGCGAGAAATCGCCGACCTGGAAGGGGAACTCGCCGAACGCGAGCAGAAATTGCATACCCGACAGGCGGAATACGACGAAGAGGCCGCCCGTCTGGCTGCCGCGCAGGCCGACCTCCCCGACCTTCGCAAGGCCGAGAGAGACCTGCTTGGGCTGAGGGAGCGGGAAAATCAACTCAGGTCGGATGTCGGGGCAGCCCGCCAGGAGGTGGCCGTGCTGGACAGGCAGCGCGAGAACCGCCGCAGACTGCTCACCCGACGGGACGACCTGGCGCTCCAGGTCAGCCGGTACAGGCAGTTGGAGGAGGCCTTCGGCAAGAACGGGGTTCCCGCTCTGCTCATCGAGGCCGCCCTGCCCGAAATCGAAGCCCACGCCAACGAAATCCTCGAGCGCCTGAGCAACGGGAGCATGAGCGTGCGCTTCGTCACCCAGCAGGCTTACAAGGACACTCATCGCGACGACCTGAAGGAGACGCTGGACATCCAGATTAGCGACGAGGCCGGGACGCGCACCTACGAGATGTACTCCGGGGGGGAGGCTTTCCGGGTCAACTTTGCCATCCGGCTGGCGCTTTCCCGCGTTCTGGCGCAGCGCGCCGGAGCGCGTCTGCAAACCCTGGTCATCGATGAGGGTTTCGGCAGCCAGGACGAGCAGGGCCGCCAGCGTCTCGTGGAGGCCATCAACTTAATTCAGGGGGATTTTGAAAAAATTTTGATTATCACCCACATTGAGAGTCTAAAAGACGCATTCCCGGCTCGCATCGAAGTAGAGAAGACTCCCCAGGGGAGCCGGATTAGCGTCAATGCAACCTGAAACCCCCGCTATTGGTTTTCAAGCATCATCGCCACGTTTCGCAAAACACCTTCGTCAAGGATGTCAATGTGCCCGCGGCGCACTTGAATAGCCCCTTTGCGCTGCAATTGCCGCAGAGAACGCGCCAACACCTCGCGTACTGTCCCCAAATAGGCCGCCAAATCCTCCTGGGAAAGACGATTTCCGCCGGAAAGCCGCTCGGGGGGCAATTCAAGGAGCAACTTGGCGAGGCGCGAGGTCACAGGATAGAGAGAAATCTCCGTCACCTTGCCCACCAGTTTGCGGGTGCGCTGACACAGGGCCTGAACAACCGTCATAGCCAGTTCAGGGGAGATTTGCAATTGCTCCCGGATGACTTCTGCCGCCACAATCCATATTTCAGTGTCATCCATTGCCATGGCATTTACCGGATTTCTGCCCCCATCAAAAACCGGGACTTCGTTGAAACTGTCTCCCTCCCGCACGATGCGCAGAATGACGTCCCGCCCCCGGAAAGAGGAACGATACAAGCGGACGCGCCCTTCCTTGACGATATACAATCCTCGCGGCGCGTCACCTTCCAGAAAAAGAACCTCTCCCGCCGGGTACTGGTGCAGTATCATGGCGTTGGCTAACACCTCGACAACGGACAAGGGGACACCAACGAAATAGGGCTGGCGGTAGAGCAGGTCCAACTTGAGCGAAGGAGGAGGAATTACCATACGAGTTTCTCCGGAGAGCGCGGGACAGGATGCCCAAGATTATACCGCGAGGAGGCGGAGATTCCGCGGTTAAGTCGGGAGAGGGGTACAAGCAGATGTTGTAGAAAGCGGCAGTTGAAACTGCACCAACATCTGCGAAGCCGCCCACGAAATGGCGGCTGGAATTCAACCTGCGGAGGCAGGTTTCGCAACTGTTGCCGCGGCTTTCGCACAGCATCCCCACAAGGGGGCCAGTCGCCAGGGCTGAAACGCATCTACAGGATTTGCCTGCACCCTCAGGAGAAAAAGATGCAAGGATAAACCAGGAAAGTGTAGATAACGCTCCGCAACCTTCACTCTCAGCCCTCTCGCAAAACATCCCTTTTGGGCCCCACAAATGGGAAGACAAGGTGAGAAGGAGTACAGCGACTGACCGCCGCTTTTGCCTTTGCCGGGTGCGCCACGATGGGCAAACACAAAATCCCCCCCGCGGGTGCGGAGGGGATTTTAATATTAAGAGTAGAGCGCCGGTCTACGGCTCTTCGATTTTGCCGGTCTCTAGGCGGTAGTTGTAAATATCCTGCATCCGGTTAAGTTTCTGCTGCAATTCAAAGAAGCCGTTCCAGTGTGCCCAGTCAGGGCCGCCCATGAGCGCGCCCTGGCGAGCGCGGCGTCCGTCGTGGTGCCACAGGTGATAGTACAGAATCTGGAACTCATCGGCCCAGGGATTGTCCTTGAGCAGGCCCTTCTCTTTGAGGTCGTCCAGCATTTGCTTGGCCGGGTCGTAATAGGCCTCGTTGTAGAGAACGATGGCCTTGTCGGCGCTGGCGAAGTAACCCTCCACCATCGGGGAACTGTGACATTCCAGGCAAACCTGCTTCATCTTCGCGCGCCCCTCTTCGGCGTTACCGGTCAACGCCGACATGGGGTCGTCGGAATCACGAGGAGCGGAGCGTTTGCCCCAGGCGTTCCAGTAGAGACGCTCCGAGACGTTGTGTGTGACCGGCAAGTCGCCGATGCCGCTCATGTGGCAGGTAGCGCAGGTGGGGGCGCGGTAGTCACCGGGTTCCCAATCGCCTGCGTCACTGTCCCACTTCCACGTTTCGCCCTCAGAGGCATAGATTTGTCCGTGCTTGGAGTTCTCGTAGATTTCGATGTCGGGGTGGTCTGGCCCCAGGTGACAAGAAGCGCAGGCCTCCGGTTTGCGGGATTCCTCAATCGTGAATTTATGCCGCGTGTGACAGACAGTGCAGTTGCCCACCTCGCCATTCGGATAGATATTGCCGATGCCGGAGGTTGGATAGGTATCTGCTGTGGGGATGCCATTCTCATCCACCTGAATGCGGATACCGTGGCATTGCATACATCCCGTCTCCTGAGTTGCGTTGGAGGCCGTGGGATGGTTACGTCCCTCATGTACAAGCATCAGGGTCTGCATGGCATCTTTGGATTCCACCTGCAGGGCGGCGCGTTCGTGGCCGCTGGCATGGAACTGGGAGACCTCATCCTCGTGGCATTCGGCACATTTTGACGGAGGCACCAGCATGGAAACCGGCACGGTCACATCCTCGTGCCCCCTGATGTTCTTGAGTTCCATGGGGGAACCGGCTTCGGTCTCATGGCAGTCCAGGCAAGAGACGCCTTCCGCAGCGTGGCGGCTGGAATCCCAGTCGGAGACAATACCGTGCGTTTCGGTGGCATGACACTCGATACAGTCGCGGGCATCTTCGGTGATACCCTGGGCATGGGGAGCCACGTTGGAGACATCCGCGGCAGAGGGCGCCGAAGTAGCACTGCTTCCGCTACAGGCCGCCAGTGCAAACGCCGCCAAGATAATGACGAAGAAAACAATTGTAAATCGGTGTTTGTTGTTCATACACTCTCCTCTGTTCAAAGTGGTTGAAGCGGAAGGTTACTCGTCGAAATGGTAGCGGTATTTGGCCTCGAGCAGATATTTGTTCAGATTCTCGTGTCCTACGCCTTCGTGACAATCCACGCATTGGCTATCCACCAACCCGGAGAAGTATTTGGCGTGTTCCCCTTGTCCCGCCGTTACAGCCTCCAGGTTTCGGTGGCAACTGAGACAGCCAGAATCGTACACGTAAGCGTTGTGTTCCTCTCGTTTGGCCTGCCAGTCCAGTGTCGATTCGTCCCTGGTCATCGTCACCCAGATATCGTGCGAACCGGAGCGCGCTTTGGTAAACAAGTGCGTGACCACATTGGTGTGGTCGGTATGGCAATCTGTACAAGCAGCCATGATACCCCGCGGATTGTTGCCGCCATGTACCGAGTCGTGATAGGACTCGACCATCGGTTCCATGGCATGACATACGATGCAAAAATCCGCGTGGGAACTGACCTCAATGCTTGTCTCAACTCCCATCCACGAGACCACAATCAGGAGGAAGAGGACAACAATGCCTCCCACCCAAGAGAAAGTCTTTTTTCCTTTGCTCATTTCACCTCCGTCTATCTAGCGGTTTGGGGTGAATTACCCACAAGACACTGTAAAGAAACCGTCTGCCAAAAGGTTCTATTAATCTGGCTCTCATTATAGTGGATGCTCTTATTTCGTACTGTGACAAAAGTTACAATTTTCGGGGAAATGGGCCTGTTACCAGGAGCGAAAAAAGCGGGGAGAACCGCCTTAGAGCGGCTCGCCCCGTCTCTGTAGATGGTCGCGAGTTAGAGGTGAACGCCGGGTTACTTCACCTTGATTTTCTTTTCCCGCTTACCCAGTTTGGGCAAATTGAATTTCGGCAATTTCACCTGAATGCGATTGACCTTCCGCTTTTCCGGATGGGCTTTTGGCAAGGTAATGTGCAACACGCCGTCTTCCAAAACGGCCTCGGCCTTCTTCCCTTTGACTTCTACCGGCAGGCGTACCGTCCGCTGCCATGCGCCGGCGTAGCGCTCCCGCACCTGCCAGCGCCCCTTTTCGTAAGCGCTTTCCTCTTCATGTCGGGAGCGAATGGTCAGCAAGCCGTCGTGCTCTTCGATTTCAATTTCCTCCGGGCGGACGCCGGGCATGGCCGCTTCAACGTGGAGGGCGTCCTCCGTTTCGTACAAATCAATCGCCAGGTTGTCGCCGGGGAAAGGCGCCTCCCACAGGGAGGGCAAATTCCACAAAGGCGTGCGCGCTATTGGACGCATGAAGTCATCCATAAAGCGTTCCATCATCAGGAAAGGGTCTTCCCACCGAACCAGGTTGCTCATAATGCCACCTCCTCATTTTCGTTTTTGGGGTTCCATAACGAAACAGGCTCCCGACCCATCGGCCGGGAGCCTGTTTCACTACCGATATGCGACTGTCTCCCGGCCTCTCTCGGACGGGAAGGGGTCTCGCCCCGCTTGTGCGTTAGTTGGTCTGCATCACCGCTTCGCGGGCTTCCCCTTCAATCATCTTCTGTTCGCCGCCGGTGCGCACGGTGATGCGCTTCGGACGGGCTTCTTCGGCCTTCGGCAGATGGAGAGTCAAC
>DRKV01000411.1 GCA_011051635.1 Chloroflexota bacterium
ACCACAGCCACCTGCCATCTATCTAATCGCACACCATTGTGTTCGTAACCGCCAAAATCATTCTCATCTGTGCATCTCCCGGTGCCGTCAGACTTATCTATGCTTTCAGAACGCACTGTCCGCCCCCCTGCAGCATCTTTCACAGATGATGTGTATACAAGGCGCACATCGGTATGCGGTGGCAGTCCTTCTACATCTACGCGCACTCGCGTATCCGTAATAAATGTAATTGCAATCCGATGGCCTGCATCCGACTCTTGACACACTATGGGCGTTGGAGACGGGTCTGGTTCATCTGAAATAACCTTTGTCACCTGGATTGGCTCTAATGTAGAAATAGCCGGCAAGCCATTACAACTTGCCAGCAACAAACCCAGAGCGACTAACAACGAGATATTACCCCTGAAATAGGCCATTTTATGCTCTCCACGGGCCGTTAGCCCCATCAGATGGAGTCAGGTTGCCCCTTCGTTGTCTAACTCAACAGCAACTGGATTGTCTCGATAAAGTCCACTGTCTCGCTCACAAGTGGCTCTACTGTCTCTCTATCCAGGGATACAAAATCAATTCTTTTCTTCTCATTCCACGTCGTTGTACGTCCAGTAGCGATTGACAAAGAAGTTCCAGAACATGACAATCACCACGGCAATCACCAGGGTCAGGTTGTTGCTCAGAAATTCCAACGAAAAGAAGGGGATTTCAAAGGGGAGGTGGGTCAGCACACTCAGCCACAAGGGTTTGACGAAGGCCAAAATGGGCAGGCGAATGCCCAGCCCCATCACGCTGACGAGGGCAAATTGCACCAGTTGCTGAACAAGCGGCTTGGAGCGCGAATCCGGGTAGGTCCAGTGGCGGTTCCAGGTGAAATTGTTGAGGATGGCCGCCCCAAACGAGAGAGTCCCCGCCACCACCAGGGGCAGCCCCACCAGGCGGGTCAGAAGGTTCATCGTACCGAAATCCACCATCGCGCCGGTAATCCCGACGGTGGCAAAGCGGAAGAAGCGCGAACGTTCGCGCGGATTGGTCAAAATCATGGTCATGCTAATCCGAGTTTCTCCTTGAAATAGGGGATGGTGCGCCGGATGCCCTCCTCCACGCCAATTTGCGGCTCCCAGCCGAGTACCCGCCGGGCGCGGGTGATATCCGGACGGCGGCGCTGCGGGTCGCTCTCGCCGCGTTGCCGCTCGCGGAAGACCATCTCGGCAGGATTGCCCGTCAGGCGGTTGATAGTCTTGGCGAATTCCAGGATGCTGGTCTCCTCAGGGTTGCCGATGTTGACCGGCTCGTGATAGTCGGACATCACCAGACGGTAAATACCCTCGATGAGGTCATCCACGTAACAGAAACTGCGGGTCTGCTGGCCGTCGCCGTAAACGGTCAGGGGCTGCTTCTGCAGGGCCTGCTTGAGGAAGTTGGGCACGACCCGCCCGTCGTCAATCCGCATTCGGGGGCCGTAGGTGTTGAAGATGCGCACGATGCCGGTGTTCAGACCGTGGAAACGGTGGTAAGCCATGGTGAGGGCCTCGGCAAAACGCTTGGCCTCGTCGTAGACGGAACGCGGGCTGGTGGGGTTGACGCGTCCCCAGTAAGATTCATCTTGCGGATGGACTTCCGGGTCGCCGTAAATTTCGCTGGTGGAGGCCAGGAGAAAGCGCGCCCCGTGCGCCCGCGCCACCCCCAGGGTGTTGTGGGTCCCCAGCGCCCCGGCCTTCATCGTCTGGATGGGCAAATTGGGATACCCGTAGGGAGAAAGCGGGTTGGGGCTGGCCGGCGAGGCGAAGTGCAGGACGATATCCACCTTCCCCGGCACGAAAATGAAGTTGGAGACATCGTGACGGATAAAGGAGAAGCCTTCCCGCCCGGCGAGGTGCGCCAGATTCTGCGGGTTGCCGGTGACGAAGTTGTCCATCCCGACGACTTCATGTCCTTCGTCCAGAAAACGCTCGCACAAATGGGAACCCAGAAAACCGGCCGCGCCGGTGATAAGGACACGCATGGTACCTCCGTGGAGAATGATTGTAGGGGATTTTGGGTTTGCCCCAGGTTGCAATTCGGTCAGGTCTCAGCGCCAGTCAAGCCGCGTCACGAGGCCATCGCCCGTGACTTGCTGGACTTCTCCGCTGAGAGTATCCACCATCCACAAATCGCCCTGGTACAGGAAAGCGATGGCATGGGAATCTTTGCCCGGCATAGGGGCGGGCGACCAGAAGACGCGCTGCGGCTCGAGGCCGGGAGCGCCCTCCTGGGGAAACAGGACGCGCCGGTTGGAACCGTCTCTATCCATCAGCGCCAGTTGGTAGCGGCTGGTATCGCTCTGCCGGGGCGAGATGGCCTGCAAATAGGCCACCTGATAAGCGCCGGGGTCTTCGGGGCACGGCTGGAGCGGAGAGGCCACCGGCTGGGCGAACATACCCGTCTGGTTGACCAGGGGAAGGGGCACACCCGCATTGAGGGGGATTGCAGTCACCCCAAAAAGGGGCGAGGTTTCAGGGTCGCCCGCGCCCTCCAAAGGGAGATGTTCCACCGCAAAGAGGATATCCGCCTGGGGAGACCAATCCACCCCCGGAACCCAGGCCCAGTCTCCGAAAGTCTGAAGAGGGGTGGTCTCCAGCAAACGGCGGAACTCGCCAGTCTCGAAATCCACCAGTCCAACCCCGTCGGGGCGGGCAAAAGCCATCGCTTTCCCGTCGGGCGACCAGCGGAAACTCGTTCCCCACCAGCCGTAGGTGCCGCCGGCATTGGCATCCACCACAACCACCGGACGGGAAACCCATCCGCTGGTGCTGAAACTGCGGAGTTGCAAATCGTTGTTGGCCTGCCATCCGGGAGCGGCGCTGCGCGGCTCCACGGTGGAGTAGGCCACCCGCAGGGTCGAGCCGGGAACCCAGTCGGCAAAATGTACCACGTTGGCGACCTGAAGGTCAATCAGCAGGGGGGGAGTCTGGTCAATCCGCGCCGCCCACAGGGTGTTGATGAGACCCTCTTCTTCGGAGGTACGGGTGAAGAGCAGCCATTTGCCATCCGCCGAGAGGGAGAAAATGCGCCCGTCCAGGTCGCCGAGAGTGAGGACGGGGGAGCGGTCAACGGTGCTGCCCTGCATGAGCCACACGTTGCCGCCATCCAGATAGACCAGTTCGCCGGGGATTTCCAGGCGCTCGACGGTACTCTGGCTGCCCACCATGACGATTTCGGGAACCGGCGTGCGGATGACGTCCACCTTGACGGTGCTCTGGGAGATTTCCTCGTCATCTTCGTACAGGTAGCGAACGGTGACTTCGCGCAGGCCGTTCTCGCCGGTTTGCAGCAGGCGGGTTTCGCCTTCCGGCAAGGATTCGCTGCGGAGGGTCTGCCGCTCGAAGGGGATGGTTTCCTGCACGATTTGGAATTCCTCGCGGACGCGCACAACGCGCACCTGCGCTCCATCGCTGAGCACGGTGTAGGCCGGCGGGTCAACGCGGTCCAACTCGCCCAGGGTGACCCCGGCAGCGTCCAGCGTCTCTTGCACGGTGGAACCGAGGGGAACGGTCACGTTCTGCTGGCTGCCGTCGGCAATGACCGTGACCTGCATGGTCTCAGGGCCGCTCTGGGGAGGGGCGCAGGAGGCCAGCAGGAGAACGAAAAGGGTCAGAAGCGCCCAATGGTATAATGCGGGTCTGTTATGAGAGGAAGTGTGCCAGTTTGAAAGTGGCAAGTACGAAAGTGAGAAAGTGTGCAAGTTGGAAAGTTTGCAAGTGAGAAGGTTTGCAGGTTGATGAGACGCAACGCCGAATTATAGCATGTCTTCCATCCCCGAATCCCCGCCCGAACTGTCCTTGCTGGCGCGGCTGGAGGCGCTGTTGTTTGCCGCCCCCGGCGCAGTGACCGCCCAGCAACTGGCCGCCGCGTTGGATATTCCCACTCGCGAGGCCAGAAAAGCGTTGGATGCCTACGCCGCCAGTCTGGAGGGACGCGGCATCCGTTTGCAACGCCATCAGGGACGGGTGCAACTGACCACCGCTCCGGAGGCCGCTCCCTGGGTGGAACGCCTGCTCGGCCTGGAGGCCACCACCCGTTTGAGCCGCGCCGCTCTGGAGACGCTGGCTATCATCGCCTACCGGCAGCCCGTCACCCGCCCGCAAATCAACGCCATTCGCGGCGTAAACAGCGACGGGGTGATGAAAAGCCTTCTCAGCAAAGGATTGATTGAAGAAAGGGGCCGCGCCGAAGGGCCGGGGCGTCCCATTTTGTACGGGACCACCGCCGATTTCCTGTTGCACTTCGGGCTGAACTCTCTGGACGATTTGCCCCCTCTCAACCTGGAAGAGGAGGCAGAAGCGCCTCCCGAGGGCGCCGATACGCTGCTGAAGGGGTGAGGCGTATCACGTATCACGTGTCACGTGTCACGTACCAAGTGTCAAGTGCGAGGTGCGACGTACGTTGTACGCTGTACCTTGTACGTTGTACCCTGTACCCTGCACCCCATCCCCAGTCCCTGCTCCCCAATCCCTAATCCCGCCGTCACCCATTCACCCCCTCCCCCTCCCCTCTATGGAAGACCGCCTGCAAAAAATTCTCTCCCGCGCCGGAGTTGGCTCCCGCCGGGCCTGCGATACGCTGATTACC
>DRKV01000412.1 GCA_011051635.1 Chloroflexota bacterium
CGTGGTGGCAATGACCTCCATGACCCTGCTCAACGGGACTTTCGACGACCTGATTGGCCTGCCCCGCCCGAAGGCCGTCACCCTGCTGCTTGGCCCGACCACCCCCCTGACCCCCGCCCTGTTCGAGTACGGCGTAGACATCATCTCCGGCGCCATCGTGGAGGACATCCCTCTCACCCTGCGCGCCGTCGCCCAGGGAGCGAACTTCCATCAACTGCACCACCTGGGAGTCCGGCTAGTCTCCATTCGGCGGAGGTAACTGCTACCCGCCTGCAAAGACACGAGGGGTTTCTAAAACCCGTCAGGTCTCGCCGCAAAAGACAAGCGGCGTCGTGTCACCGCACTCCAAGACGAAACCCGCCCGCAAAGACCTGACGGGTCTCCAAAAACCCGTCAGGTCTCACAACAATTGAAAAGCCGTCGTGATGTTGCCCGCCAAAATGAGGGTACAATTGCGCCATGTCCAAAAACGTCTTCGTCAAACACATCGCCATTCCTCAGGACCACGGTTCGTGGGTTTTCCTCTTCAGTCCCCTGCTGATTGGCCTGTTCGCCGGCGCGACCTGGCGCCCCGAGAGTTTCGTTTTGGCGCTGGCGGCCCTGTGCGCTTTTCTGGCGCGTAATCCCATCACGGTTTTGGTCAAGGTCCATAGCGGACGGCGCAGCCGCCGCGATTTGCCTGCCGCGCTTTTCTGGTCGGCGGTCTACACCGTTCTGGGTGTTTTGCTGCTGGGGTATCTCGTCCTGAAGGGATACGGTTTTCTGCTCTGGCTGGGGATTCCCGCCGTGCCGGTCTTCGCCTGGCACCTCTACCTGGTGAGCCGCCGCGCCGAGCGCCGCAAACCCGGCCTGGAAATCGTCGCCACCGGCACGCTGGCGCTGGGCGCTCCCGCGGCGTACTGGGTAGGTCTCGGCACGCCAAACCCTGACGGCTGGTGGTTGTGGCTGCTGACCTGGCTGCAGGCCGCGGCTTCGATTGCTTACGCCTATCTGCGTCTGGAGCAGCGCGCCTGGAAGACGCTGCCCCCATCCGCCGAACGGTGGAGGGCAGGGGGACGCGCTTTGCTGTACACCACCTTCAATCTGGCGGTTACCGCAGCGCTGGGGTTCGCGGGGATTCTCCCCCGCTGGCTGTTCCTGGCGTATCTCGTCCAGTGGGCGGAGGCCTTGTGGGGCATCACTCATCCGGCCATCAAAACCAGACCGACTGTGATTGGCTTTCGGCAATTGCTCGTCAGCACGTTGTACACCATCGTCTTCATTTTGACGTGGAAGCCCGGTTGAGCGGAAGGATGCCTGCCCGTAAGGACCTGACGGGGCTCCAAAAACCCGTCAAGTCAGGGTCAGGGAAGACGGCAGTTGAAACTGCACCAACGTCTGCGAAGTTGCCCTTCGGCAACTGGAATCCAACCTGCGGCGGCAGGTTTCGCAACTGTTGCTGCGACTTTCGCGCAGCATCCCCGCAAGGGGGCCAGTCGCCAGGGCCGAAATGCATCTACAACATTTGCTTGCACCCGCGTATAAAACACGCCTTGCATCTCCCCCAATATGATGTACAATTGCAACAGAGACATTTTTACCCCTTTCCCGTGAAACGCGCGCACGGCTTCCGTCTCCGCGTTTCCCCTACCATTCACGAAGGAGTTTCATCATGAATGACCAGTTTACCCCCGAAGAGATTACCAGCGACGACAAACTGTGGGCTGCCCTGGGGTATCCCATCGTCATCATCGCTATCATCGTGCTCTTCATGGAGGACAAGAAGGAACGCCCCTTCATCAAGTACCACGCGGTACAGTCCATCGCGTTCAACGTCGTCCTGTTCATCGTCAGCACCATTCTGAGCACGGTCACCCTGGGCATCGGCGCGATTTGCGTCCCCTTGCTGTGGCTGGTGGCCTTCTGGCCGGCCTACGAAGCCTACCAGGGCAAGTACATGGAGATGCCCTTCATCACCGATTTCATCAAGAAGCAGGGCTGGGTATAACCCGCCCCGTTTTCTCCAGCGATGAACGAGACCACTCCCCAACCCGAAATCATCCCCGTCGCGCCTCCGCCGCTCTCCCCTTCGGATGAGCGCACCTGGGCGATGCTGGCGCACCTGAGCATCCTGCTCAACCTGGTGACGGGCTTTTTGGGAGTCGTCGCGCCCCTGGTCATCTACCTGGTCTACAAAGACCGCTCGCGTTACGTGGCCTATCAATCCATGCAGGCCTTCCTGTTCCAGTTGATTTTCTGGGGCGGCGGCACTTTCCTGACCGCTATCGCCTGGGTGGTCAGCAGCCTGCTCTCGGCAGTCCTGATAGGCTTGTTGTTGATGCCAATTGCCTGCATCATCTCCGCCGTACCGATTGCCGCCATCATCTACGCGGTTGTGGGCGGCTTGCAGTGTTTCCAGGGAGCAGAGTTCCGCTACTGGCTGGTAGGCGATTTGACGGACAACCTGGGAGCCGGCTGAGGCTCTCCAGGCGGCAGCCGCTCGAAGGGAGTCTGCTCCCCCGCGGGGGCTGCCGTTCAACTCCATATCCTGCATCAACGGGGAGAGTCCCGCACGGCGGGCACCGAAGGGGCAAACCCGATTCTTCGGGTGAAACTCTCAGGTACAAGGGACCCGTTGATATCCGGCCTTCTGGAAAGCGGCTGGCAACAGCCCACCCACGGAGCAAATCCCAACGGGATGAAACTCACAGGTCAATGACAGAGGCACATGCGTAACGGGCATGTGCCTTTTTGTTTTCTCCCATTTTCGACACAGGAGGTTCAAGCATGAATATCCCGGCAGATTTGAAATACACCAAAAACGACGAATGGGTGCGCGTTGAAGGCAACATCGGAACAATCGGCATCACCGACTACGCCCAGGGGCAACTCTCGGACGTGGTTTTCGTGGAAATTCTGGTCAGCGAAGGGGATGCCGTTTCACAAGGCGACAGTTGCGCCACGGTTGAATCGGTCAAGGCGGCTTCGGAGGTGTACATGCCCGTGAGCGGGACGGTCACCGCCATCCATGAGGAACTGGCCGACGAGCCGGAGGTGGTCAACAGCGACCCTTACGGGGAGGCCTGGATGGTCAAGGTGGAACTCAGCGACCCCTCCGAACTGGACGGCCTGATGGACGCCGCCGCTTACGAAGCCTATTGCGCAGAGCGGGAATAGAGGGGCTGATGAGGTGATGGGATGATGAGATGATGGAGGGGCGGGGTGCGGTCAACGTGCGGCATACAGCGTACAACGTACCCATCATCCCCAATCCCCAGTCCCTACTCCCTCCCCCCCTAACCCCGCAACTCCCCCTGGAGGACCTATGTACTCCCCCCATACCCCGCAAGAACGGGAAAAGATGCTGCGCGTCATCGGGGTCGAGCGCGTTGAAGATTTGTTCGCCGATGTCCCCGCCGGGCAGCGTTTCCCGGCTCTGGAATTGCCCCCCGCGGCTACCGAGATGGAAGCGGCGGAGGAGTTGGGCCATATCGCGGAAGCCAACGAAAGCGTCCGCGACCTGGTCTGTTTTCTGGGCGCAGGGGCTTACCACCACTACATCCCCGCGGTGGTGGATAGCATCTTGCGCCGCGGCGAGTTTTACACCGCCTACACCCCTTATCAGCCGGAGGTCTCGCAGGGCACGCTGCAAGCCATCTACGAGTATCAAAGTTTGATGTGCGCCCTGACAGGGATGGAAGTGAGCAACGCCTCCCACTACGACGGGGCCACCGCCGCGGCGGAGGCGGTCAACATGGCTTACGCCCAGTTCCGCGGCAAGCGCACGAAGATGGTGCTCTCCCCCGCCCTGCACCCCCACTACCGCCAGACAGTCCACACCTATACCCGGGGGACGGGGCTGCTCGTCACCGGCGACGATGGCCGCCCGGAAGAGGGCCCGGAAGCCCTGATACCCCTGATTGTCGAGAACACCGCCCTGGTGATGGTGCAGTACCCCGATTTCTTCGGGCGCATCTACGACTACACCGCGCTGGCGGAGGCCGCCCACGAAGCCGGGGCGCTGTTCGCCGTTTCCGTCAATCCGCTGGCGCTGGGGATGCTCACCCCGCCCGGCGAGTTCGGCGCGGACATCGTGACGGGCGAGGGGCAGCCGCTGGGAATCCCGCTGGCTTTTGGCGGGCCGTACCTGGGCATCTTCACTACCCGCAAGAAGTACGTCCGCAAGATGGCGGGGCGGCTGGTGGGTGAAACGGTGGACGGGCAAGGCCGCCGCGGGTACGTCCTCACCCTGACCGCCCGCGAGCAGCACATCCGCCGGGAACGGGCGACCTCCAACATCTGCACCAACCAGGGCCTGATGGCGCTGGCCGCCACGGTCTATCTCAGCGCCCTGGGAGCGCAGGGGCTGCGCCAGGTGGCCGAACTGAATTATCACAAGGCGCACTACGCCGCCGAACGCATCGCTTCTTTGGAAGGGTTCTCCCTGTGGCAGCCGGAGACGCCCTTCTTCAACGAGTTCGCGGTCAAATGCCCGCGCCCCGTGGCCGAGGTCAACGAGCACTTGCTGGAAC
This sequence comes from Chloroflexota bacterium, assembly GCA_011051635.1. Lineage (GTDB taxonomy): Bacteria > Chloroflexota > Anaerolineae > Anaerolineales > DRKV01 > DRKV01. Next base: position 4,512 of record DRKV01000412.1, read on the forward strand.
ACGGCGTGCTGGGCGGCTACGACCTGGGGCAGGATTACCCCACCCTGGAAGGATACATGCTGATTGCCGTCACCGAGATGAACAGCCGCGAGGACATTGACCTGCTGGTAAACATCCTCGCCGAAAGCACACAGGAGGGCAGCCATGCTCGAACCTTTAGTCTGTGAACTCTCCCAGCCTGACCGCCAGGGAGTGGGCTACCCCCCGTCGGATGTGCCGCTTTCCGAGTTGCCCGCCGGCCTGACGCGTGACGCCCTCCCCCTGCCCGAACTCTCCGAGGTGGATGTGGTGCGCCACTTCACGCGTCTCTCGCAGTTGAATTACAGCGTGGATACCGGCTTCTACCCCCTGGGGTCGTGTACCATGAAGTACAACCCCAAAATCAACGAGGAAGTGGCCCGTCTGCCGGGCTTCACCGCCATCCATCCCCTCCAGCCCATCGAGACCGTGCAGGGCAGTCTGGCGCTGATGTACCACCTGCAGGAGGCCCTCAAGGAAATCGGCGGGTTTGCGGGCATGACTTTGCAGCCCGCCGCCGGGGCACACGGCGAGATGACCGGCGTGCTCATCATGCGCGCTTACCAGAAAGACCGCGGCGAGACTCAGCGCAACAAAATCCTGATTCCGGATTCGGCGCACGGAACCAACCCCGCTTCTTCCGCCATGGCCGGCCTCAAGGTGGTGCAACTGCCTTCCGATGAACGCGGCAACGTGGACCTGGACGCCCTGCGCGCCGAATGTGACGACACCCTGGTGGGGCTGATGCTCACCAATCCCAACACCCTCGGCCTGTTCGAAGAGCACGTCCTGGAAATCGCCGAAATAGTCCACGCCGCCGGAGGGCTACTCTACGGCGACGGAGCCAACCTGAACGCCCTCCTGGGCATCGCCCGCCCCGGCGACCTGGGGATTGACGTGATGCACTTCAACCTGCACAAGACCTTCTCCACCCCGCACGGGGGCGGCGGCCCCGGCTCCGGCCCGGTGGGGGTCGCCGAGCATCTGGTGGACTTCCTCCCCGCCCCGGTTGTGGACATCGTCGAACCCGCCGAGGAGGACATCCCCCCGCTGTACGGCTTCGTCACCCCCAAGAAGAGCATCGGACGCGTCAAGGCTTTCCACGGGCACTTCAGCATGATGGTGCGCGCTTACACCTACATCCTGATGCACGGAGCGGAAGGGCTGCGCCGCGTCGCCGAGGATGCCGTCCTGAACGCCAACTACCTGATGGCGCGTCTCAAGGACACCTATCCGGTTCCCTACGGGCGCATCTGCAAGCACGAGTTCGTCGCCGAAGGAAAAGTGGAAGGCGCGCCCGGCGTGCGCGCCCTGGATATCGCCAAGCGCCTGCTGGATTACGGCTTCCACCCCCCGACCAACTACTTCCCCCTCATCGTCCACGAAGCCCTGATGATTGAACCCACGGAGACGGAGAGCCTCCAGACCCTGGATGCTTTCGCCGAGGCCTTGCTGCAAATCGCCGAGGAAGCCCGCGAGGACCCAGACCTGCTCCACGAAGCCCCCCGCACCACCCCCGTAGGCCGCCTGGACGAGGTCAAAGCCGCCAGGGAACTGGTGCTGAAGTGCGAAGTGCCCGCGTAACCCTCCAGACCTGACGGTTTTTTGGAAACCCGTCAGGTCTTCGCTCCCGCCTCCCCCCAAACCTGACGGGTTTTGGAAACCCGTCAGGTCTTTTTGTCCGCGCCCCCCAGAGCCGACAGGTCTTGAAGACCTGTCGGCTCTTTGTGGTTGGGGCAATTCGCGGCGGTTGTTGGGACAATTCATGAATTGTCCCAACGACCACCATCCACTCAAGTCAGTGGTACAATACGCTACTTCAAATCTTTAAGAAAACAAAACGGATTGCACAATTTCATTTGCGTAGCACAACATCCAATCATGCCTGCCACCACCATTACATTTACCGAACCCAGCCCCACGGTGCAGATTCACCTGCCCGACGGGCGCACCCTCGAAGGGCCGCGCGGCGCCCCCATCGAGGCTTTTTTGTCCCTGGTCAATGACCCCGCCGCCCCTGCCGTCGGCGCTATCGTCAACGGCGACCTGCGCGAACTCTCCTACCCCGTCCACATGGAAGCGGAGGTCAGGCCGGTAACGATGGCTACCGCCGACGGGATGCGGATTTATCGCCGCTCGCTCACCTTCCTGCTCGAATCGGCCTTCGAAGATACCTACCCCGGCGTGCGCCTGACGATTGACCACTCGGTAGCCTCCGGCGGCTACTTTTGCCAGGTGGAAGGCCGCCCTCCGCTCGCCCCGGACGAACTCGAAACCCTGGAAAAGCACATGCGCGCCCTGGTGGAAGCCAGCCTCCCCATCCGCCGCACCCGCGATGTGCCCCTGGAAGAAGTCATCGCTTACTTCCAGGAAAGAGGCTTCGACGACAAGGTGCGTCTCCTGCGCCACCGTCAGAAGAAGACCCTCTCCCTCTACACCCTGGGCAAGCACCGCGACTATCACTTCGGGTACATGGTTCCCTCCACCGCCTATCTGCGCTGGTTCAAACTGACCCCCATCGGGGACGGCTTCGTGCTCCGCTTCCCGCGCCGCCACCGCCCCACCGAACTGCTCCCCCTGCCGGAGTTCCCCAAACTGCTCAACACCTTCCGTCAGTACGGCGACTGGCTGGAACGCCTGGGCATCTCCGACGTGGGGGCGCTCAACAACACCATCCAGGCCGGGCGCATCAACGAAATCATCCTGGTCAGCGAGGCCCTTCACGACCGCCGCATCGCCGAAATCGCCGCTCAAATCGCGGCGCGCCGCGATGAGATACGCGTCATCCTGATTGCCGGGCCGTCCTCCAGCGGCAAGACCACCTTCTCCCGCCGCCTGAGCATCCAGTTGCTGGCTTACGGCATCTCGCCTTTCCCGCTGGAGATGGACAACTACTTCGTGGACCGCGAGTACACCCCCCGCGACGAAAATGGCGACTACGATTTCGAGGCCTTCGAGGCCCTCGACCATGCCCGCCTGGAACACGACCTCCAGCGCCTGATTGCGGGCGAAAGCGTGCAACTGCCGCGTTACAACTTCCGTCTCGGCAAACAGGAACCCGGCGACATCATCCAACTCACGCCGGGGCAAATTATCATTCTGGAGGGCATTCACGGGCTGAACCCCCGTCTGGTCGAACACATCCCCGCCGAGCACACCTTCCGCATTTACGCCTCGGCTCTCACCCAGTTGAACCTGGATTTGCACAACCGCATCTCCACCACCGACACGCGCCTCATCCGCCGCATCGTGCGCGACGCCCGCGACCGCGGCTACACCGCCGAAGACACCATCAACCGCTGGGAATCGGTGCGCCGCGGCGAAAAACGGCACATCTTCCCCTATCAGGAGAACGCCAACGCCATCTTCAACTCGGCCCTGGTTTTCGAACTGGCCGCCCTCAAGCCGCTGGCCGAACCGCTCCTGCGTCAGGTCCCCTACCACTCCGCCGCCCACATCGAGGCCAAGCGCCTGCTCTCCCTGCTGGAATGGTTCCTGCCGGTGGATAAGGAAGCCGTCCCCGAAAACTCCATCCTGAAGGAATTTCTGGGCGGCTCCAGCCTCAAGCATTTCCGCGTCTGGCAAAACGGAGTGAAGCGCCCCCAATGACCTCCGCCGCCCCCGCCTTATCACGCGCCGAAGAACTGGACCTGCTCATCCGCGCCAAATACCCCTTGCTGTACGTCATCGCCTGGGAAGAACGGCGCATCGAGCAACTTCTGCGCCAGGTGGCCGCGCAGCGCCGCAAAGCCCTCTACGGCTGGACGATTACGGACGGTCTGCACCCCCTGGACGGCAGTCTGCGCCCGGAGAGCGACGACCTGACCCGCGACCCCCTCCAGGCGCTGGAGGAAGTCGCCGCCTCCCGCGAGGCCGCCATCTTCGTCCTCAAGGACTTCCACCCCTACCTGGACGCCTACCACCCCCACCCGCAGCGCGCCGTCATCGTGCGTAAACTGCGCGATATCCTCAACCACCTCAAGGAAAGCCGCAAGACGCTGGTGATGCTCTCCCCTCTCCTCCACGCCCCTCCCGAACTGGAGAAAGACATCACCGTTCTGGATTACGCCCTCCCCACCGGCGGGGAACTGGCCGCCTCGCTGGAGCGGGTGGTGCGCTCGGCGCAGGAGTTGGGCGGCATCCGCCTGCGCCTGACCCCCGAGGAGCGCGAGAAAATCCTCAACGCCGCCCGCGGGCTGACCTGCACCGAGGCCGAGAACGCCTTCGCCAAATCGCTGGTGCTGCGCCGCGCCCTGGATGCCGGGGTCATCATCGCCGAGAAGAAACAAATCATCCGCCGCTCACAGGTGCTGGAATACTTCGACGCCCAGGAAGACCTTTCGCTGGTCGGCGGCATGGCGCTCCTCAAGGAGTGGCTTGCCAAGCGCGCCCTGGCCTTCAGCGAGCGCGCCCGCCAGTTCGGGCTGCCGGAACCGAAGGGGCTGCTCCTTCTGGGCGTGCAGGGGGCGGGCAAGAGCCTGGTCGCAAAAGCCATCGCCCGCCAGTGGCAATTGCCCCTCCTGCGCCTGGATTTGGGGCGCGTCTTCAGCCAGATGGTCGGCTCCTCCGAGCAAAACATGCGCAACGCCCTGCGCCTGGCTGAATCGGTTGCCCCCTGCATCCTGTGGCTGGATGAACTGGATAAAGGTCTCTCCGGCCTTGCCAGTTCGCATCTTTCGGATGCCGGGACGAGCGCCCGCGTCTTTGGGAGTTTCCTGACCTGGATGCAGGAGAAGACCGCCCCGGTGTTTGTGGTGGCTACCGCTAACGATATTGCCACCCTGCCCCCGGAGGCCCTGCGCAAAGGCCGCTTCGACGAGATTTTCTTCCTGGATTTGCCCAACCGCGCCGAGCGGGAGGAGATTTTCGGCATCCACCTGGCAAAGCGCGGCCGCGCTCCCCGCCGCTTCGATGTAGAGACCCTGGCCCGACGCAGCGAGGGCCACTCCGGAGCGGAAATCGAGCAGGCCGTCATCTCCGGCCTGTACGACGCCTTCGAAGCCGGGCGCGACCTGAGCACCGAAGACATCCTCCGCTCCCTGGAAGAAACCGTCCCCCTCTCCCGCACGATGGAAGCCCGCATCACCGCCCTGCGCCGCTGGGCGCGCACCCACGCCCGTCCGGCCAGCAAGTGAGGGCAGGCGTCAGCGGACGTCGCTCGTCGCATACCGCACCCCGCACGTTATCAGGTGTCAGTCGTCAGCGCACGCCGCACGCCTAACCCGCAACCCCCTACCCCCTAACTCCCTACCCCGCATGCGTTCCCTCCACGAAGCCATCCGCATCCGTATGCCGCAGGTGGAGCGTCTGCTCTCCGGCGGGGCGCTGGCCGCGCTGACGGGAGCGTGGATGCACAGCAACCCGGCTTATCCCCCCTACTGGGATACCGCCGCCGCCATCCTGATTACCCTGCTGGGGATGTGGTCGCCGCTGGGAGCCTGGTGGCTGGCCGGGCTGGCCGCGCTTTACGGCGTTTACCAGATTTCGTTCTACCTGGCGGTGCTGGGGTTGTGCGTCCTGATTCTGGCGCAAAAGCCCGCCGCCCGCCATCTGGGAGCCGCGGCCATCATTTTGGGAAGCCCCTTCCTGGCGCGCTGGCATCTCGGCTGGGCAGCGCCCCTCTTCGGGGGGGTGTACCTGGGCGTGAGCGGCGGCCTGTGGACAGGCGCGCTGACCGCCCTGTGGGGCGAAACGCTGGCCGCCCTGCACGGCTACGCGCCCGATTTCCTGCTCTTTGCCGCCCAGCCCTGGGATGTCTCGGTGGTGACGGCACGCTTTGCGGGGCTGAATTCGTGGCGCACGCTGGCCGCTCTGGGTATGCCTTTCGCTCCCACCCCCACGGCGTTGCTGTACTACGTCCTGCAAATCGCCCTGTGGGGCGCGGCGGGCGCGCTGACCGGGCGCTGGTTGCAGGCAAACCCCAAAGGAGGGCGTCCTTCCGGGGTTCTGCTGGCCGCCCTGGGGGGGGCGGTCTCCCTGGGAATCCTGCAAGGGGCGGTCGCTTTGTGGCTGGGGCAGCACCCCAAAGCGTGGTTCGTTCCCCATGCGGGTCTTCTCCTGTTCCCGATGCTGCTCTCTCCGCTGGCAGTGACCTGGCTGGAAATCCTGCGGGATTTCTTCTCCCGCCCGCTGCCGGTTTCTCCCCGAAAAGCATCTCCACCAGCGGCGCAGCGCCCTGCGCCCCTTCCCCCTGACCTGCGAAGAGCATTTCCCGAAACATCTCCCCCCGAAAAAGATGATGACGAGGACGACCTGATTATGCTAGAATTAGACTGACTTCTCCCTTCTCCCTCCCCTCCCTTTCTCCATGCGCCAGGATACCTCCCAAAGCCGCCGCCTCCGCAACCAGAGCCGTATCCAGCGGGAAGGTTATGCCGGAGTTGCCACCACGGTGTTGAGCCTCGTGGTGGTTGCTCTTTTGTTGACGGTCACCTTCGCCGCCGAGTGGCTGCGCGCCCCGGAAATTACGGCTGCCGCTACCCAGGCGCTCATCTCACCCAACGGAGACCAGGACCGGGACGCCACTACGCTGAGTTACACGCTTTCGGAGGAGGCTACGGTGCGTATCGAGGTGCTGGACGCCAACGGGCAGGTGGTACGCACTCTGGTGGCCGACGAAACCCAGCCCGCGGGGCAGGGGTTCGTCACCTGGGACGGGACGGACGACAGCGGACGGCGCGTCGCAGACGGCCTTTACCGCTTGCAGATTACCGCCGCGGGGGTAGCGCGCTCCGTCTCGCGCAGCGTGCTGGTAGAAGTGGACACCACCCCGCCGACCCTGCAACTGGTCAACCTGCCCAACGGGATGCGGATGCGCCAGCCGGTGCTGGAAATTCAGGGTATCACCGAACCGGGGGCCAGCGTGTGGATAAGCGGCAACCCCGCCGAAATCAGCGTGGACCCCGACGGGCGTTTTCAGGCGCAGGTACGCTTGCAGGACGGGGAGAATTCTTTCGAGTTGCGCGCCGTGGATGAGGCCGGTAACACCGCCCGCCTCACCCGCCGCGTAGAACTGGTGACGACCCCGCCGGACATTCTGGTAACTGACCCGCCAGACCAATCCTGGTTCAGCAGCCCGATTGTGACCGTGCGCGGCGAAGCCCCGCCGGATACCACCCTGACGGTCAACGGCCAGCCGGTGGCGGTCGCCCCGGACGGGAGTTTTTCTTACGATTTGCTGCTCGACGAGGGGGAGAACGTCATTCGCATCACGGCCACGGACGATGTGGGCAATCTCACCACGGTAGAACGCTATGTGACCATCAAGACCCAGCCGCCCGCCTTGAGCATCAACCTGACCGAGGGGGAGCGCTCCAACACGCCGGTCATCCAGTTGAGCGGGAGCACCGAGCCGGGCGCGGCGGTGCTGGTCAACCGGCGGGTAGTCCCCGTCGGGCCAAAGGGCGATTTCACCGTGGCGCTCAACCTCAATCAGGGGGACAACCTCCTGGAGGTGACGGCCCGCGACCAGGCGGGGAACACCACCACGCTGACGCGCCGCGTGACGTATGCGCTGCCCGCTGCTCCCAATCCCCTGCAGCGGGTTGCCCGCAATCTGGCCGAGGTGCCCGCAGGGATGCTCGGCACGGGGCTGGGCATCGTCCTCCTGGGGATGGTCATCTGGATGCTGCGCCGCCAGCAGCCGGTGGTGTTGACTCTCTCCGCCGAGGAGCGGGACCTGACCCCCACCATCCCGCGCGGTTTGGAGCGCCTGACCATCACGCTGGAACTCAACCGCCCCGCTTCCATCACAGTGCAGGTGCTGGACGAAGGGGGCAGGCGGCAGACGACGCTGATACGCAATCGCCGCCGCAGCGCCCGCCGTCACCGCTTTTTCTGGGATGGCTACAGCGCGGCGGGAAAGCCGGTCGCGCCCGGCGAGTACACCGTCCAGGCCAGCGCCCGCGCCCTGCCCTCGCAGGTGGTCAGCGCGGTGCAGGTGCGCGTCCGCCCGGCCATCACGGTGCGCGCCGAGACGGCGGAGGCCGCAACCCAAAACACCACCGACCAATCCGCAACCCCCAACCGCTAGACGGCTATCTCACCCTTTTCTCATCATGTCTCGTTTTCTGACCTTTCTCTTGCTTCTCTCCTTCCTGCTGCCGGCAGGCGTCGCCGCCCAGACCCCGCAGCCTCCATCTTTGCCCGAAACGCCCTTCGTCGGGCAGATTTTTTTCCACAACCGTGAACAACTGGCCGAACTGAGCACCCGTCTGGACGTGTGGGAAGTCCACCCGCAAGAGGGGTACCTGCTGGCGGCCCTCACGCCCCTCCAGGCAGCGGATTTGCAAAGCCGCGGTTATCTCATCCAGGCAGATGCCGCCAAAACCGCGCTCTTGAATCGGCCTCCCGAAGAAATCCCCTACCAGACAAGCGGCATCCCCGGTTATTCCTGCTACCGTACCGTGGAGGAAACCTACGCCGACCTGAGCGCGCTGGCCGCCGCGCATCCCGATTTGGCCCAATGGACGGACATCGGCAACAGTTGGGAGAAAACCCAGCCCGGCGGCAGCGACGGATACGACATCTACGCCCTCAGACTCACCAATCAGAACATCCCCGGCCCCAAACCGAAATTCTTCCTCATGGCGGCCATCCACGCCCGCGAACTGACCACCGCCGAGACCGCGACGCGCTTCGCCGAGTATCTGGTGAACAACTACGGCAGCGACCCCCAGGCCACCTGGCTGCTGGATTTCACCGAAATTCATATCGTGCCCCAGGTCAACCCCGACGGGCGCAAGATGGCCGAGGCAGGTGAATACTGGCGCAAAAACACCGATAACGATGACGGCTGCACCACCTACCCGGACTATGGCACCGACCTGAACCGCAATTCATCCTTCATGTGGGGCGGCAGCGGAGCCAGTACGGCCCCCTGTTCGGAGACCTACCGCGGCCCTTCGGCTGCCTCCGAGCCGGAAGTGCAGGCTATCCAGAATTACGTCGCTGCGATTTTCCCCGACCAGCGCGGGGACGGCATTAACGACCCCGCTCCCGACGACGCCACGGGCACCTTCATCACCCTGCACAGTTACAGCCAACTCGTGTTGTGGCCCTGGGGATTCGATTACCCCGAAGCGCCCAATCACACCCAATTGCAAACCCTGGGGCGCAAGTTTGCCTACTTCAACGGCTACGACCCCAGTCAATCCAGCGACTTGTACCCCGCCGCCGGCACGACCGACGATTGGGCCTACGGCGAACTGGGTATCGCCGCTTACACTTTCGAACTGGGCACTTCCTTCTTCCAATCCTGTTCGTATTTCGAAAGCACCGTCTACCCCGACAATTTGCCCGCCCTGCTCTACGCCGCCGCCACCAGCCACCGCCCTTACCAGACCCCCGCCGGGCCGGATACCATCAATCTGACGGTCACGCCCACCACGACCCTGCCGGGAGCGCCCATCACCATCACTGCCCAGGCAGACGACACTCGGTACGGCACGCAGGGCGGGGTCGAGCCTAGCCAGGACGTTACCGCGGCGCGCTTCAGCATTGATGCCCCCTCCTGGGTGAGCGGAACCCTGACCCACGCCTTGCAGCCCGCCGACGGGAATTGGGACAGCAGCATCGAGAGCATCACCGGCCAGTTCGACCCCAGCGGGATGGCGCTTTCCCCCGGACGGCACACGCTGTTCGTCGAAGCGCGGGATGCCCTCGGGCACTGGGGCGCGCCGACGGCGATTTTCTTCTGGATGCCGGATTACGGATTCCAGGTTTCTCCTCTGGATGCAACCGGGTACGGGCTGCCGGGGGAAACCGTGACGTACACCCTCTCCCTGACGAACAGCGCCGCCCTGAGCGATACCTACGCCCTGAGTTTCTCCTCCCCCCAATGGGAGACACACGCGCCCCCCGCGGTAGGCCCGCTGCCCCCCGGAGAATCTGCATCCTTCACGGTGACGGTCTCCATTCCGGCGGATGCATCCTACGGAGCCAGCGATGCTCTCCAGATGATGGTCACTTCTCAGGGCAATCCCGCCCACCAGGTAGCCGTCTCCCTGACGACCATCGTCCCCGATTACCAACCCGCCCTGACATCCCGCCGCCCCCGCCGCCAGTGGGGGCAGCCCGGAGAAACCCTGACCTACACCCTGCGGGTGTGCAATACCGGCAACATGGCGGAAACCTACACCCTGACGGCAACGAACAACATCTGGGACGTAAGCCTCCCGCCGGATAGCGGCGCGCCCCTCCCTCCTAAGAAAGGACGCCGCGTACAGGTTACGGTAGATATTCCCGTCGACGCTTCCCCCGGAGCGAGCGACACTTTCACCGTAACGGCGGTCTCCGCTCACAATCCGGCGCAGACGGCCTCGCTCTCGCTTACGGCAGGTGTGCCGCTCTACGCGGCCCAGGCCGCGCTCGCCCCCGCGGAGCAAAACGGAGCGCCCGGCGCATCCCTCACCTACACCCTGCATCTGACCAACACCGGCAACATCACCGACACCTACGCCCTGACAACCGCAAGCGCCGCGTGGCCGCTGAGCGCGCCTTCGGGAGCGACCCTGCCGCCGGGGGCGGCTGCTGCTTTGCCAATCACCGTCACCGTGCCGCTCACCGCTCCCGCGGGGACAGGCCCCACCTTCGCCCTGGCAGTCCGCTCCCTGGGTGACCCCGCCCAGGCCATCACCCTGACCGCCCGCGCCGAAGCCGCTCCCGTTTACGGCTTGGAGGCATCCACTCTGCCGCCGGATGTCCCCGCCTACCCCCGCACGACGCTCACCGCTTCCCTTTCTCTGACGAATACCGGCAATGTCACCGATGCGTTTACGGCAGTTATCAGCGGCACGTGGACGAACGGGGCGGTCTTCACCGTCACCCTGGGGGCCTGGCAAAGCACCTCCCTGCCGCTGACGCAAACCATCCCTGCGGACGCGCCGGAGGGCGCAAAAGGCACGCTGTCCGTCACACTGACCTCCCTCGGCGACCCCGCCCGTCAGACCGCGGCGGAGATTACGGCCACGGTTGTGTGGCACCGCCTGTACCTGCCCGGCTTGTGGCGGTGACTGCAATTGCAAAGCCCCCGCTAGTATGGGTTTTTGTCCATCGCGCATCCCCCCTGCAAGAGGGATGCGCGATGGTAGAGCGTGCGGGAGAGCAGCGTTCCGTTGGCGTCCGCGGTGACGGAGGTCGAGCCGAGGTGGTCGTGTGCCGTTGGAGATACGTCGACGAGATGCTATCTGAGCGATGAGGTTGCGACGCACCATCCCGCTACACCGCCTGGGGGAGCGTCTTGGGGTATACACCCACCCCGATCTTCTCCCGGCGAGTGCGTTTTTGACGCACAATTCTGGCCGTAGGGGGAATGTTTCAG
>DRKV01000413.1 GCA_011051635.1 Chloroflexota bacterium
CCACTTTCCCACTTGCAAACTTTCTCACTTCCCATGCCCTCTCCTACCCTCTCCATCATCGCCCCTATCTACAACGAATACGAAAACCTGCCCGAACTCTACCGGCGCGTCAAAGAAGTCATGGAGAACGCCGGGGAGACCTGGGAACTCGTGCTCGTGGACGACGGCTCCACGGATGGCTCTACGGAGCGCATTCGTGAACTGGCGCGGCAGGATAAGCGCGTCCGTCCGGTGATTTTCGCCCGCAATTTCGGCCATCAGTTGGCCGTCACCGCCGGGCTGGATTACAGCCGCGGCGATGCGGTTGTCATCATCGACGCCGATTTGCAAGACCCTCCCGAACTCATCCCGGAGATGCTTGCCAAGTGGCGGGAGGGCTACGAGGTGGTCTATGCGGTGCGCGAGGCCAGGGAAGGCGAAACCTGGTTCAAGAAAGTCACCGCGGCGGCCTTCTACCGCCTCATCAACCGCATCACCAGCGTGAACATCCCGGTGGATACCGGCGATTTCCGCCTGCTGGACCGCAAAGTGGTGAACGTGCTCAACCGGATGCGCGAACGCCATCGCTTTCTGCGCGGCATGTCCGTATGGGTGGGCTTTCGGCAAACGGGCGTGACCTACAAACGCGCGCCCCGCTTTGCCGGCGAGACCAAGTACCCTTTGCGGAAGATGCTCAAATTTGCCAGCGACGCCATCACCGGCTTCTCGTATCTTCCGCTGCAACTGGCGACTTACCTGGGCTTCGTCTCGGCGGGATTGAGCATCATCGCCATCCCGATAGTGGTTGCCCTGCGGATGACCGGTTCGCAGGCCTTCCACGGGCAGGCTACCACTCTCATAGCCGTCCTCTTCCTGGGCGGAGTCCAACTCATCTCTCTCGGCATCCTGGGAGAGTACGTCGGGCGGCTTTACGATGAAGCCAAAGGCCGCCCTCTCTACATCGTGCGGGAGACCCCCGACGATTTCGACGAAGCGTAATTTCTGCCGAGTGGCAGTGTTGCGAATACATTTTCTTTCACAAAGGAGCATTTGCTAACCATCATGATTGACCTGACTATTTACGAAGACCGCTTGCAGCGTGCTGTCAAGCGCGCCAAGGAGCGCAACATCATCATCCCCACCTTTGCGCAGATGAAAGACCCTTCCCTGATTCCCGACAGCATCAAGGAAGAACTGAAGGACATCGGTCTGTGGGATATTCACCCCCGCAACCTGTTCCGCATTACCTGGAAGAACGAACCTGTGGCCAGGGGCGGCGGTTTCAATGGCGTCAACTACGTGGAACTTCCTCCTGAACTGACCGGCGTTCCGGCGCGGGTCATCGCTCTGGTGGGCAAGTGGTTCCCCACCGGGGCGCACAAAGTCGGCGCTACCTTCGGCTGCCTGGTTCCCCGCCTGGTGACCGGTCAGTTCGACCCCACCTTCCACAAAGCGGTGTGGCCTTCCACGGGCAACTACTGCCGCGGCGGGGCCTACGATGCCACCCTCCTGGCCTGCGAATCGATTGCCATCCTGCCCGAAGGGATGAGCCGGGAGCGCTTTGACTGGCTGGCGACTGTGGCGGGTGAGGTGATTGCCACCCCCGGCACGGAGAGCAACGTCAAGGAAATCTTCGACAAGGTGTGGGAACTGCGCAAGACCCGCGACAACATCTTCGTCTTCAATCAGTTCGAGGAATTCGGCAACTACCTGTGGCACTACGAAGTCACCGGTCACGCCATGGAAGAAGTCCTCGAAAAAGAAATGGGCCCCAACGACGAGTACCGCGGCGTAGTGCTCACCACCGGCTCCGCGGGGACGATTGGCTGCGGCGACTACATGAAGCAGCGCTTCCCCACCAGCAAGGTCGCCGCCGGTGAAGCCCTTCAGTGCCCCACGCTGATTGAGAACGGCTTCGGCGCTCACCGCATCGAGGGCATCGGCGACAAACACGTGCCCTGGATTCACAATGTCAAGAACACGGACATGGTCATCGCCATTGACGATAACGCCGTTGTCAGTCTGGCGCGTCTCTTCAACGAGCCTGCCGGCCGGGCCTATCTGGTGGAGAAGGGTGTTCCGCAAGAACTGGTGGACAGCCTCGACCTGCTGGGCTTCTCCAGCATCGCCAACACCCTCATGGCTATCAAATTCGCCAAATACTACGAACTGGGCGAGAACGACATCGTCCTGACCGTGTGGACGGATTCGATGGAACTGTACCAGTCCCGCCTGAAAGAGATGCACGAGGAAGTGGGGCAGTACACCGAACGCGATGCTGCGGCGCACTTTGCGCAGTACCTCCACGGGGCGACCACCGACCACATGCAGGAACTGACCTACGTTGACCGCCGCCGCGTCCACAACCTGAAATACTTCACCTGGGTGGAGCAGCAGGGCAAGACCTACGAGGAAATTCAGCAGCAGTGGTACGACCGCAGTTACTGGCTTTCCTTCCAGCAGCAGGTGGATGAGATTGACGAACTGATTACCGAGTTCAACGAGCGGGTTGCCAAAGCCTGAGATTTCCTCCTCTTGAACGCGCAACCGCCCCGATGGGTAACTCCTGTCGGGGCGGTTTGTTTTTGGCTTGGGGGGATTTTCAGGCAACTACCCCATAGAAGAGGGGCAGCGGCTCCACGGGGGCCTCTTGCCAGACGATGGCCTCATCCAGGCGGGAGAGCGCCTCTTGCAGGGAGGCCTCATCGTCGGCGTGGATGCTCATCACGGGTTCGCCGGCCTTGAGGAAATCGCCGACCTTGTGGTGGACGACGATTCCCACGGCGTGGTTGACGGGGTCCCCTTTGCGGGTGCGCCCGGCCCCCAAGATAACGGCGGCCTCCCCTACCTTGCGGGCGTGAATCTCGGCCAGGTAGCCATCCTGCGGGGCGGGGAGCGCCTTCACGATGCGGGCGGCGGGCAGTTTGTCGGGGTCATCCACGTAAGAAACATCTCCGCCCTGCGCTATTACCAATTTGCGGAAGGCCTCCCAGGCGCGGCCATCCGCAATCGCGGCCTCCGCCAGGGCGCGGCCTTCTTCTTCGTCGGCGGCCTTCCCTCCCAGGTGGAGCATGTGCGCCGCCACGACCAGACAATGCTCGCGAAAGTCGGCGGGACCGCCGCCCTGAAGCGTCTCGATGGCCTCCCGAACTTCCAGGGCGTTCCCGACGGCGTGTCCCAGGGGCTGGTTCATGTCGGAGAGGAGGGCGACCGCCTTGCGCCCGGCCAGGTGGGCAATCTGCACCATCAGGGTTGCCAACTCGCGGGCCTCCTCCAGGGTTTGCATGAAGGCCCCCAGGCCGGTTTTGACATCCAGGACGATGCCTTGCGCCCCGGCGGCAATTTTCTTGCTCATAATGGAGGAGGCAATCAGGGGCATGGACTGCACCGTGCCGGTCACGTCCCGCAGGGCATAGAGTTTGCCGTCCGCGGGAGCCAGGTCGGCGCTTTGACCGGTCAGCACCAGGCCGATTTCCCGCAGTTGGCGCAGGAACTCCCCGGTAGTCAGGTCGGTGCGGTAGCCGGGGATGGATTCCAGTTTGTCGAGGGTGCCGCCGGTAAAACCCAGCCCGCGCCCGGACATCTTCCCTACCGGCAGGCCGCAAGCCGCCACGACCGGCTCGACGACCAGGGTGGTTTTATCGCCTACCCCCCCGGTAGAGTGTTTGTCCACGGCGAAAGGGACTACCGCGGATAAATCCAGCGTGTCGCCGGAGGCTGCCATTGCCAGGGTCAGGTCGGTGGTCTCGCGGGGCGTCATGCCGCGCCATACCACGGCCATCGCCCAGGCCGCGGCCTGATAGTCGGGGATGTCGCCGCGGGTGTATCCCTGGATGAAAAATTCGATTTCTTCTTTGGTCAGTTCAAGGCCGTCCCGTTTTTTGATGATGATGTCAACCGCGCGCATGGGGTACCTTCCTTTGTTGCGATGGGATGAGGGGCAGGTAATGCGATGCCTGTATTGTACCTCGGATGGGGGGCTGTGCATCTCGTCTGAGTGAGGAAGATGAGGCACGCAAGCAATGGGAATTCGCCGACCTCGCGGGGGGGCAGCCATCGCGAAGACGGCACGGATGGATGCAGTTGGCAGTTACCCGGTATTTTTCGCGCGTATCCGATGTGTGGAAATTCCCCGGAAAGTTCTAAAAACCGTTATAATGACAAAGTACATTGTCGTATGCCGGGGCGGGGCTGCGGAGAATTCCGTGGCGTTTTATCAGGAGCCGTGTATGTCCACCGAAGCGCTTTATGAGGCAGGGCCGGATGATGTGGTTTTCCCCCTGATGGTTTACACACGCAACCAACTGATTTGGGGCGAGACGCTCACCAAAAAGACAATCCGATTCTTGACCCTCATGCGTACCCCAATGCGGCCTTCGTACATTGTGTTGTACAAGGCCAAAATCTTGCCGCATGGCGCGCACGCTCCTCTGGCATTTCCGGTGGTACATATTCCTATCGCTAACGTCCTGGCTGTTCATCCTGCTCCGCCAGAACAGGAGCCGTATGACTACGATGAGGGGGAGAAGAATCGCAAATTTGAGCCGGTGACCATTCTCGTGGGGGATTTCCGCATGGATGGGAAGGTACGCATCTCCACGCGTACAAATGTGACCCAGACGCTGGATGTTGCCAAAGAGCCGTACACAGCCGTGTACGATGTCTCTGTGTCATCGCTTTCCCTTCCCAACCGCAACCCTTTGCGGACCAGAATGGCCGTAATACGACACACCGGCGCTGTGCTGGCAGCCTATAGCACAACGATGGAAAAATCACTCTGATTGTGCCTCGTCCAATGGCCCTTCCTTCCGCTCATTCGTGGCATCTTGCCAGCAATCCCCAGGGAAGACGAGGTGGTTCCGTGGAGACGGAAATGTACCGTACCGTCTTCCAGCAGGTGCCACTCGCCATTCTTATGATGACCAGGGATGGCAAGATATTGAATTGCAATCCTGCTGCCGGACGGCTATTTGGCATCTCCCCCGGCTATTTGCGTGGAGAGAGCATTTTCTCTTTGTTGCCCGATGAGCACAAAGCGAAACTGCAAGACATCATGCAAACGGAGTTGTTGCTGGGGAGCGTGTTCTTACGGCTCCCCATGCGCGTTTTGCACAGGGCGGCTTTTTCTGTGGAGCTCACCCTGCGACAGGCGGAGATTCACGGAGTGGAATGTGTTCTGGCCTTCATCACGGATATTTCGGAGTCCCGGCGTATAGAGCAAGTCCTGGAGCGCCGCGGCGTCCTCCTGGAGACCATCAGGGACATAGGCCGTTGGCTCCTGCACGCTTCTGGCTGGCGGGAACACATGCCGGACATTATCTCGCGCTTGGGGGAGGCGTTGCAGAGCGACGAAGTGAGTCTTTATCGCATAGAGGACGTCTCAGGGGAAGATGCCTCCGTTCGTGCGGTGCGCGAATTTTGCTGGCCGGCGGTGTCGCGTTCTGCCGGAATGGAGGCAGGTTGCCAGGGGGCGGTGGTTGTTTTCTCGGCACAAGGGTTGGAGCGCTGGGCGCAAATTCTGCGCGGCGGGCATCCCATTCGGGGCAGCCTGGATACCTTCTCTCCCGTGGAGCAGCACTACCTGGTACGCAGGGGGGCGCACTATATCACTTTGGTGCCGGTCTTTCTCGACAACCGGTGGTGGGGGATTCTTGAATTGCTCTACTACCATCCCAGTGCCCAGTGTACCCGGGCAGATGTGGAGAATTTGCAAATCATCGCTGATATGCTGGGAAACGCCATGCAGCGCCAGATTGCTGAGCAAAAATTACAGCGCCGGCAACAGGCCCTTACGCTGTTGAGCGATATTACCACCGCTGCGCTGCAAAACCCTTCCTTTCAAGAGCCTCTTCAGGCCCTGGCACGCCATCTCAGTCAGTTGGTACAGGCAGATGGATGCTACATTACTTTGTGGGACAATGAGCATCAGCGTCCGGTCCCGATGGTTGGGTATGGCCCCTTGCAGGACACTTATGCCCATATTCGTCCTTCCAGCGGCGAAGGCTCGCTGACAAAATATCTCTTGGAAAAAGGGCGTTCCATTTTCATCAATGATTTGCAAGAGAGCACACTGCTTGACCCGCGCTGGAAGTTTGACCCCAACGTGCGGACGGTATTGGCTATCCCTATGCAGGGGGCGGGAATGCCGTTGGGAGCCGTGTTTTTATCCTACTACCGGCAGTACATTTTGCCGGCGGAAGACCGTGCCCTTGCCGAACAGGCTGTCCAGCAAGTATCCCTGGTGCTGAACCGTTTGCGCCTTTTGAGCACCACACAACGCCAGTTGGATGAACTGGCTATTTTGCAGAAGGCCAGCGCCATTACCTCGCAGGCCCTCTCGGAAGAAGTCTTGCTGCAAAATTTCACGGAGGCGGTAGGCGAAGTTTTTTACAGCGACCACTTCAGCGTTTTCTTGCTGGACGAGCACCGCGAAATATTGCATCTGAAGGCCCACTACCGCAAGGGGAAACTTCTTTCTCTCACCTCGCCGGAGAGAATTCCCGTAACGCAAGGGATTATTGGGCAGGTGGCGCGCACGGGAGAATCTTGCCGCTGTGGGGACGTACGAAACGTCTCTAACTACTTCGCTGCGAATACGGATACACTTAGCGAGGTTTGTGTGCCCATTCAAGCCGGGGAGCAAGTCATCGGCGTTTTGAACGCGGAGAGCACGCGTTTGATGGCCTTCGATGAGTCGGACGAGCGGCTGCTCTCTACGCTGGCAGGGCACTTGGGAACCGCCCTGGTGCGGCAGCGCTTGTTTGCCGCGGAGACCCAGCGCAGACAGGAAGCCGAAACCCTGCAAAAAGTCAGTGCCGCTTTGATTGCCTCGCTCAACCTGGAAGACGTTTTGCGCGATATCCTGACCTTGCTGGAACAGGTTGTTCCCTACGACAGCGCATCCATCATGATGATGGAGCGTAATGAGGTCGCCCCCCGTGTGGCTGCCGCTCGCGGAGTAAGGCAGGACAATTTGCAGATACTGCCCCCAAAACTGTTGCTGGAGACACCCCACATCCGCAAATTGATGGAACAGCGTCAGCCTATCATCATAGATGATATCGTCGGACATCCTGACTGGCTGCATATCTCTGGCACGGAGCATATCCGCTGTTGGATGGGCGTTCCCCTCGTGGTGCAGGACCGGGTGTTGGGATGGCTCAATCTGGACAAAGCGGAACCCGGCTTCTATGATACCCGCCTGGCCAACCTGGCGCTGGCCTTTGCCAATCAGGCGGCTATTGCCCTGGAGAATGCCCGTCTCTACAACGAATTGGAGACTTCCTACCTGCAAACGGTACTGGCGTTGGCCCGTGCTATGGATGCTCGCGATTCCTACACCGCTGACCATAGCAATCGCATGGCTGAGATGGCACGCACGATTGCGCGACGAATGGGGTGTTCCGTGGAGGAAATTCAGGCCATTGAATGGGCTGCCCTGCTGCACGACATCGGGAAAATCGGCATCCCTGACCACATCTTGCGGAAACCCGAACCCCTGAACGATGATGAGTGGGAAATCATGCAGCGTCACCCTGACATCGGCGCGGAAATCATTGCCCCCGTGCAACGGCTGGCGCGAGTCGCCCCCATTGTCCGTTCCCACCAAGAGAAATTTGATGGCAGCGGTTATCCCCGCGGTCTGAAGGGTGAAGAAATCCCACTGGGGGCGCGTATCCTGGCCGTGGTGGATGCCTACAGCGCCATCACGGATGAGCGCGTTTATCGCAAAGCACGCTCCCACGAGGCTGCCCTGGAGGAAATCCGCCGCTGCTCCGGTACGCACTTCGACCCCCGCGTGGTGGAACTTTTCCTCGATTTGATGGCTGCCGAAGAGAAGGGGTAATTTTCTCTTTTCCCCTCACACAATCAGCATCGCGTCGCCAAAGGAATAGAAGCGGTACCCCTCCTCTTTGGCAATCTCGTAGGTTTGCAGGATGCGCTCGCGCCCTGCGAAGGCGCTCACCAGCATCAACAGGGTGGATTTGGGCAGGTGGAAATTGGTGACCATCAAGTCCACCGCCCGAAAAGTGTACCCTGGCAAGATGAATAAGTCGGTCGCGCCCTCGAAAGGGGCTACCGCGTCCCCAGGGGCGGCAAGCCGCGCCGCGCTTTCCAGGGTGCGCACGCTGGTTGTGCCCACCGCCACGATGCGGCCCCCTTCCTGCCGCGCCCGGTTGATGCGCTCCGCGGCCTGCGGGGTGACCCGGCACCATTCGGTATGGATTTTGTGCTCTTGCGG
>DRKV01000414.1 GCA_011051635.1 Chloroflexota bacterium
ACATCGAGCGCCATCTGCGGCTGCCCGCTCTGGCGGTAGGCTTCGGACAAAGCGGCGTAGAGGCTCTCCGGCGCGGCGGAGGCGGCCCGCTGACGAGCGGATTCCAGCGGGGGGATGGCATGAGAAGCGTACCCTTCTTGCAAGAGATGTTCCCCCGCACGTTGCAACACATCGGATGGCGTGTGCGGAGAGGCAATCAGGCGGGCAACGATGCGCGCCGCCCGTTCCGGCTCCTCTCTGCGGGCGTACAGGATGCTCCAGCGCATGAGGGTATCCGCGTCTTCGGGAGGAGAGGCCTCCAGGGCCTCCAGAGCACGCCGCAACAAGCGTCCGTAGCCGTAGTGCGAAGCCTGTTCCGCCACCCACAGGAGGGTGGAAGGGGTGCCGGCATACTGGGGGAAGAGGGCTTCCAGTTGCTCCTCTGCTTCCAAATGCAGCCCGGCCAGGCGGTAGGACTGGTAAAGCGCCTGCCGCAGAGCGGCATGGTCGGGGTCTTTCTGGATGGCAGCCTGCAGAGCGGCGATAGCAGCCGGGTATTCGTGCCGCGCCAGGGCAAGATGGGCGAAACCCAGCGAGAGACGCACCATCCAATGCGGTTCCTGCATCAGAGGGGAGCGCATAGCAGCCTGGTAATGCTCCCAGGCCGCGGCATGCGCCCCCGAAGCCACGTTGGTTTCCGCCAGCAGGGCGTGCGCCTCAGCGTGGTCGGGAGACAGGCGCAAGACGGTTTCAAGCGCTTGGGCAGCCGCAGCGTAACCCTCCCCCGCTTCCAGGGCGGCGCGGGCGTATTCCAGGTAGGGAGCCGTCTCGGTTGGATGGCTTGCCAGCACTTCTTCCAGGACGAGGCGGGCTTCGGAGGGCCTGCGGAGGCCGCGCAGGGTGCGGGCATAAGCGCGGGCGACCTGCCGGCGGTGCGATTGGCGATGGTAGGCCAGATGCA
This sequence comes from Chloroflexota bacterium, assembly GCA_011051635.1. Lineage (GTDB taxonomy): Bacteria > Chloroflexota > Anaerolineae > Anaerolineales > DRKV01 > DRKV01. The sequence continues at coordinate 941 of DRKV01000414.1, forward strand.
GGTAGGGCAGCGCCAAAGCGTAGCGCTCCAGGGCGGCGTAAGTCTGCCCGAGGCAGGCGGCCACGGAAACGGTCAGCGGGGCGGGCGGAGCGGGCAGGTTCAGGCGGGAGGGGATTTCTTCACCGTTTTCCGCCAGGAGGGGAAGCCCCACCAGGCGCGCCGCTTCCTCCAGCGGAGAAAGCGCCTGTTCGGGAAGGGCGGACTGCAAGTAAAGTTCTCCCAACGCCCGATGGATTTCTGCCTGGGAGGCGGCTTGCTGCGCCGCGCTCCGCAAGGTCTCCAGCGCCTCCGAGAGTTCCCCGCTTCGCCGCAGGTGTCCCGCCAAAGCCAGCCAGGTCTCGGGGACCTGCGGGGCCAAACGGACAGCCTGACGGTAGTTTTCCAGGGCCAGGGCTTCGTCGCCCAGGGCGACATGGACATCTCCCAGCAAGACGCGGCTGAGACCGTCCTCGGGAGCCAGTTCCAGGGCGCGCTCGGCGGCTTGCAGCGCCAGGCTGAGGTTCCCGGCCTTCAGCGCACAAGCGCCCAGGGCGTAGTGGTCGGCGGGGGAGTTGGGGAGGGCCGCGACCACAGCCTGACGTTCCTGCAACGCGGCCTCCCACTCGGAGGCGCTTTCCAACGCGGCGGCCAGGGTGCGGCGGGATTCGGGAGCCTCAGGAGCGAGGGCAAAGGCCAGCCGCGCCGTGTGGACGGCGTTCCCCGGCTGCCCGGCAAGGCGCTGGGCGCGGGCGTGCAGACGCAGCAGCGAGGCGTCGGCAGGCCGGGCAGCCCGCGCCAGCGCCAGGGCGTATTCCGCAGGGGCGGCTTCGCCCAGGGCAAGGAGAGTTTCGCCCAAAGACTGGCACACCTGCGGGTGGGAACAGGGGGCCTCCCGCCAGCCCTCCACAGCCCGGAGAGCGGCGCGGCGGGCGGCGTCCCGGTCATCGCGGGCCAGGGTTACGGCGGAGAGGGCGCTCAACACGGCGGGGTGTTCGCTCTCGGGGGGCAGGGAGGCGGCGGCGCGCTCCGGGGCGTCTGCATCCAGCCAGGTGAGGGCGGTCAGGGCGGCCACAGCGGGGGAGGCGTTTCCGGCAGGCGGAGAGACCTCGGCGGGGAAGAGTTGCCAGGCGCGGTGCCCGCTCTCCTGCAGAGCAGTTTGCACCTGCGGCCAGCGGGTGCGCCAGGCGGCGCGCAGGCTCCCGGCCAGGGCGGGACGCCGAGCTTGCAAGGCTCCCAGGGCGGCGGGGAGCAGGGTCAGGGGCAGGCGCTCCGGCAAGGAAACCAGAGAGGCGGTCTGTTCCTCGGGGGGGAGGGGCTGGGCGAGGTAGACGCGCCAGGCGGTATCCGGGACCTCGGGGAGGAGAAGCAAACGCAGGTAAAAATCCGAGGCATCGGGGAGAAGGCCGGCCAGCACGGCCAGCGGCAATCCCCAGGCAGGAGGCGAAGTCTCGGCCAACAGGGAGGCGAGGAAATCCCAGGAGAGGGCGCGCAGGAAGCGGGTGCGCAAGGCCAACGCCACCAGCGCGGCGTGCGCCAGGGGCGGTTCCTGCGGGGGGAGGCCGCTTCGGAGGGCCTCCAGCGCTTTCAAAGCGCGCCCTTCCCAGGTGGGGTCGGCAAACCGCTCAAAGGGAGGCTGCTTCAAATCCTGCGGGGCGCGGGGGTATTCCAGGGCGAGAAGTCCCAGAAAGGCGGGCGTCAATCCGCGGGGGGCCTCCTTTTGCATCTCCAGCGCCCTGCGCTGCAAGGTCTCCTCTTCCAGGGCGTTCCACAGGGAGGGGAATTCCTGCCAGGCGGCGCACACCCACCCGATTTGTGCGGGGGAGAAACGGGATTGCAAAGCGGAGA
>DRKV01000415.1 GCA_011051635.1 Chloroflexota bacterium
GACGCGCTGCTGCATCCCGCCGGAGAGGGTGAAGGGGTAGGCGGCGGCGAAATCGCTCAGACCGACCATCGCCAAAAGGTCTTCCGGCTGATGGCGGGGGCGGTGGTTCTGCGGATTGATGCGCTGCGCCAGGGTAACGTTCTGGAGGACGGTCTTCCAGGAGAGGAGAGCCGGATTTTGGGAGAGGAAGCCGATTTTCTTGGCGGCTCGCGCCCTTTGGGGTGGCTGCCCTCCCAGGGTCACCGCGCCACCCGAAGGGGGGAGGAGCCCCGCGAGAATCCGCAAAAGGGTGGATTTCCCGCAACCGGAGGGGCCAATCAGGGCCGCGAACTGCCCGGAGGGTATCTCCAAATCTATCTCCCGCAACACGGGCAGGGCGGCGAAATCGTGCCGGAGGGCGCGGACGGCTATCTCCATCTCAGTTGCGCCAGCCTTTCAGGGAAGCGGGTTCCATGCGGAAGATGGTCGTGACGCGGCGGGGAGGGCGGGGGTCTCCCAGGTAGCGGCGGCTGATGCGGCGCAGAATGGTCTCGCTCTCCTCCCCCAACGGGAGGGGGAAAGCCTGCCCGCGGGCAACGACCCGACGCAGGGGCGGCCAGGGTTCATCCACGCTCAGGGAGAGATGCGGATTGGCGCGCAGGTAGTCCGCCCAACGGGAGCCTTCCCAGGCAGGCAGGTGGAAGGCGCGCCCGTCCCACTCGTGCCACACGGGGACGATGTGGGGGGCGCCGTCGGGACGCAGGCACACCAGCCGGGCCGCCCAGGGTTCCCGCAGCAGGGCCTGCTGCTCGACCTCGGGGAGGGGAGTGGTGGGGCCAAGCGGCGGCAGGCCGGGGCGCTGGAAGGGGGCGTAGAGGGGCGCTCCGATACGGTAGGAGATGCGGGCCGCCAGGGTGCGGAGGGTGTGGATGGGCAGGGAATCGGGGGCGAAGCGGGCGCGGGGAGCGGTGCAGGCCAGAGCCGCGCTGGGGTGAACGCCGTCGGCGCAGACGGGGAGGGCAATTTCGAGGCTCTCTGCGTCCTGCCGCAAGGCGTAGCCGCGGGAACAGGTCTCTTCGTCGGGGGCGATGAGCAGGGCGGCGGAGGCGCTCTCCGGAGGGGTAAAGGCCGCGCCGGGGGGAAAGACGCTGCGTACCCGCCGGGAACTCTCGATTTGTCCCAGGAGGAGGGCACGCCCCGCGGCGGGGGTGAAAAGCGCCAGGGTTTCATCCAGACCGGCGGAGGGGGCTTCGCGGTAGAAGGCATCCAGCACTTCCTGGGAGGCTCCGCCGGCGAGACTGCGCCAGGCCAGCAGACGCGGGCCGGGACGGTAGATGCCGCGCCGGGCGCTCTGCTCCGCGTAGCCCAGGGTTTTGAGGGTACGGAGCATGGCAAAGAGCGTGCTGCGGGAGGCGTCGGTCTGCGCCAGGAGTTCCCGGATGGAGATGCCTTCGGGGGCGTGCAGCAAACTCTCGAGCAGTTGGAGGGTACGTTGGACGGGAGGCAGCATGGCGGCGGGTAGTCTCGTATTTCGGACGATGGTGCATTATATCGGACTTACGGCGGGGTGTCAACGAAAAAGCCCCGCCGAAGCGGGGCTTTCTTTGGAATGGCGTTTGGTGTTTTGAGGCAGGGTCAGACTGTGAGGATAGTTTTGGTTAATTTGGATGCTAGAAGATTGATGATTTTCCCACAACGGCCAACCAATGCCAGGGCAATAAGAAATACTAAAGTGAAAACGGCTAAATCAAAAACCACGTGCCAAGACTGTTCTGGAGGATACTTTACATAGCGCAACAACATCCCCAAAAAGTGAATCCCCTCCTGCCCGAGCAAGAATATGGCATAGATATATTCAGGCGAAAACCGTTCCTGCCTCCCCCACTTGAGTTTATACGAATGGATTTGTTCCAACAGCAGAAGAGCACCCGTCGCAGTTATTAACAGGCCAGTGTGCAAGATGAATTTAAAGATACCATATCCTTGGTCCAGTGCCTTGGCCCCCATTTTCCCTTCTACAAGCAACATTCCTCCTGCCACCAAGCCAGCGGCGAGGAACACGGGCCTACGCAGGAATTCGAGGTTCCGTTTTTCTATCTCGAAAGAGATAACCCCAAGACTCAAGCCAAAACCAAGAGCAACAACCAATCCCCCTGCTATGATTGCATCCCATTCCAGACTGCCCTTGTTGGGTGAAAGCAACACTTCGTAACCTAAATAAGCGCCAGCCAACAGAGTGAGATACAGAATAATCAGTGCGAATATTGCGATGGCGTATTCCAATAACCAGAATCCATTCTCACCAAGGCCAAGCTGTCGATTCATAATTTCCCTCCACTACACGATGTTATCCATCACACCGCAAACGTTGTTGTGCGTTGAGAACGACCGTCCCTATCCTGTGGTTCCCGAACAAAACCACTTTCCGGGCATGGCACCTCAACATTTTCCTGCTGGCAGTGATGCCCCCTGAGGCTTCCACCAGCCTGTATGACCACCTTTGCATATCCTAACCGAACAGCAATTCACCTTGCCTAAAAAATCTGTAAGGTGTCTGTCCCAAAAGTTACTCCGCTTACGGGATGCAAGCAGATGTTGTAGAAAACGGCAGTTGAAACTGCACCAACATCTGCGAAGCCGCCCACGGAGTGGCGGCAGGAATCTAACCTGCGCCGGCAGGTTTCGCAACTGTTGCCGGGACTTTAGTCGCCAAGACTGAAACGTATCTACAGGATTTGCTTGCACTCCTCCAGCACTAAAAAGGGCACGCCTTTCCCTGGTGCGTTACAATAGGGAACAAATCTGCGCCCTGGCGCAACCCTGGAGACGAAAACATGCCGCAAGCAACCTTTCATTTTCCTCGCGGGTTCTTGTGGGGAACGGCCACCGCCGCCCATCAGGTAGAGGGCAACAACACCAACAACACGTGGTACGCCTGGGAGCAGGCCGGGCATACGGCAGCCCCCAGCGGTCTGGCCTGTGACTGGTGGGGAGGCCGCTGGCGGGAAGACCTGGACAGAGCCGCGGAGAGCGGGCAGAACGCGCACCGCTTTTCGGTGGAATGGAGCCGCATTCAGCCCGAACCGGAGCGCTGGGACGAGGCCGCCCTGGACCACTATCGCCAGATGTTGCAAGGCATGTACGAACGCGGGCTTACTCCCCTGGTCACGCTACACCACTTCAGCGACCCCTTGTGGTTTGCCGAGCAAGGCGGCTGGGAAAACGAAGGTGCCATCAAACGTTTTGTACGCTTTGCCGAGAAAGTGGTAGAGGCGTTGAAGGAATACACAACCCTGTGGTGTACTTTCAACGAACCCAATGTGTATGCCACAATGGGGTACGTGGCGGGAGATTTTCCGCCGGGACGCGCCGGCGATTTCGGCGCTGCCCAGCGTGTCATGCTGAACATGGTGCGGGCGCACGTCGCGGCCTATGAGGCCATTCACCGCATCCATCCTGTCGCCCGCGTGGGACTGGTTCTCAACTACCGGGGTTTTGCCCCTGCCCGCGGCTGGATGCCCTTCGATGCCTGGATTGCCCGACTGCAATCCAGGCTGTACAACGACCTGATACCCGCCACCCTGCGGGACGGCGTCTTCCGCGGCCTGGGCCGTCGGGTGCGCCTGCCGGAGGCCCGCGGCAAGCAAGACTATCTGGGCATCAACTATTACACCCGCGACCTCGTGGCCTTCGTCCCCTGGAAACCTGCCGACCTGTTTTCGCGGCGCTTCTACCCCCCTGAGGCTCCCTTGAGCGAAACGGGCTTCATCGCCCATCAGCCGGAGGGGATGTTCGAAGCCCTCAAGTGGGGACTTCAATTCAATGTGCCCCTGATTGTGACCGAGAACGGCGTGGAAGACAGCCGGGATACCCTGCGGCCGCGTTATCTGGCGGAGCACATCCATCAGGTGTGGCGGGCGGTCAATTTCAACTGGCCGGTCAAAGGCTATTTCCACTGGACGCTGGTGGACAACTTCGAATGGGAACGCGGCTGGACCCAACGCTTTGGCCTGTGGGCACTGGATACGGAGACGCAAGCGCGGCGCAAACGCCCCAGCGCAGACCTGTATGCTGCCATTTGCCGGGAGAACGGGATTTCCTACGCGATGGTGGCACAGTACGCCCCCGATGCGCTGCCAGCGCTGTTCCCTTAATCGCGGCTCTCTAAATTCCGGGGAAGCAGGCAGAGGCAATGAAACCGATGCACAAAAGGCAAGTTTTACTCCCGCTCCTTTTTGTGTGGAGCGCATTGGTTGTTGCAAGTTGCAAGAGACAACAAGCAATTGCTCCCCCACCGCAACTCCCGACAACGGTTACCCCTGTTCCTGCTATGCAGCCTGCCACCGCAACCGTGCCGCCGACGGTTACGCAGTCAATTCCCCAAAGCGTCCCGGTCCCTACTCCCACCCTTCCCGTGGTTGGGACAACCACTTCCGAGCGACTGTGTTTGAAAGGCGACTTCAATTCTGCCGCCGGTTCCCCCGATATGAATGCGCCGGAAACACTCATCGGTTTCCGGCCTCCGCGAGATTGGC
>DRKV01000416.1 GCA_011051635.1 Chloroflexota bacterium
CATAGATTTCTCCTTGTGCGCTTCAAGCAAGGTTGCGGCGAGGAGGGTGCAAGTTCTATGCCAGGGAGGGAAAATCCCGCGGGGAACGCAGATTGCGCTGGCGTCCGCTGATTTGCGCTGCGCTCTCCCTTCAATTTCAGGCGCGCGGTCTGCTCACACCGGGACGCGGGGAACACGGCGTTTTATGGCCCTGTGTTCCCTGTGCCGCTGTGTGAAACAAAAAAGAGGAGAAGCGCGAGGCTTCTCCTCCTGGGGGGGGCGGCGAGGAGAGGTCAGTTATCGGTGTGGTCTATGACGATGACGATGACGGTTCTGGTGTGCTCCTCGTTGGTGCCGATGGTGGCCGTGAGGGCGCGGTCGGGTTTGTGGTAGCGCAGGATGGTTCCCGTCTCGCTCTCCACTGCGCTGGGGAAGGACGGCTCCCAGCCGTTGGCGGGCAGTTGTTCCTTGTAAAAGTCAATCGCCTGCCGGTAGGGAATCTCGGTGAGGTAGGAGACGATGCTCTCGTTGGCAAGGAACTGGGTCGTCTCTCCGGGCAGGACGGGCACGTCGGCGGGCGCTTCCCCGCTGAAGAATGCTGCGCCCTCCGTAGCCAGCGCCTGGAGGGTGGCCTGACTCTCCGGCCCCTGGGTGGCGATGAAGGCCTGCACCGTGGCGGGATAGTTTTCATCGGCAGCCTGGGTAGCCAGGGCTTGCAAAGTGGCCGCCAGGCCGGAAGCCTGCCGGGTGGCGACGGCCTCCGCGGTGGCGTAGTACCCTTCGGTCACGGCCTGGGTCGCCAGCGCCTGAGCCGTTTGCACAAAAGCGGCTCCTTTTTCGGTTGCCAGGGCCGCGGCGGTGGCGAAGTATCCCTGTTCTTCGGCCTGAGTCGCCACGTTCTGGGCAGTAGCAATCCCGGACTGGGCTTCTTGCGGCAGTTCGCTCAGGATGCCGCAGGCCAGCAAGCCGACCAGGGTAAAGACGGCAAGGGCAAAGCGTGAGAAAGTACGCATAGGGGGTTCCTCCTGAAAGTCAACCGCCCGGCGGGGCGGCATAGAACACACCTGGAAAACGCATCAAGACGGGCGGAGGTTCCGCACAGTCCTGTACGTCAAGTATACAACAAAGGTCGCGGGAAAGGGGTCCCGGATGAGACCTGACGGGTACAACAAGAAAACGTAGGGGACATTACGCGACGAACACCCTCCCCCCCGGCCTCTCTCCCAGACTTGGGAGAGGGGAGTCCGACCGCAGCGACCGCAGGGAGGACAGGGTGAGGGCTGCAAAGGCCTGCCTACACTTTCTTGGTATGCCCACGCCGCGGGGGCCTGGAAGCCCCCCGCTGGGAGACAAGAAGTCCGCTCTGCGGACTTGATGGCATCAGGGTAGGGGTTTCAGCCCTACCCGCAGGAACGGTACTCCCGCCGCCATTCTACAAAACGTGAGTGCTCCTAACGGAAACGCGCCGAACTTGACGAAAGACCGACATACGGCTACAATGGGCGCGCTTGGCGAACGTCTCCGGCGACGGAGGCGCTTTTTTTGCCCGGAGGCAGACAATGACAGATGCGGCCATTCCCCCCAACGCAGCACAGGCTCGAGAACTCAAGCAAAGTGCGGTGGGAGAAATCCACGCCCATCAGGTCGAGATGCGCCAGTCCAGCGCCAAAAGCATCACCGCCCACAACGTCTCGATGAAAGAGAGCGGCTGCGGACAGGTGCAGGCCGACAAAATCGAGGTGACCGAGGGTGGCATCGGGATGGCACGCGCCGTTTCCGTGGAGATGCGGGAGGGCGGCGTTGGAGTCGTCTTTACCGAGGAAGCCAGTTTACAGGAGAGCAGCGCCGGAGTTCTGCTGGCCGATACGGTACAGGGCGACGTGCGCGCCTCGCTCGTCCTGACCGGCCAGGTGCAGGGCAATGTCCACACCGCGCTGAGCACCCCCCAGGCCGCCCTGCTGGGCGCCGTCGGCGGCATCTTCATCGGTCTGACGCTGTGGCTGATGCGCTTTCTGAACCGGGACGAAGCCTAGCCGTCCTGAACACACCGTTTTTCAACTCCGCCCCCCTGTGAGGAGCGGCGGAAGCCCCACAACCCTGCGGAGCGAGGGTAATCTGTCATCGGACAGGTGAGAGGCGCTCCAAGGAAGGATTTCGATGGAAAGTATCACCCTCAAAGCAACCAAACGCGACGTTATCGGCAAGAAAGTCAAAGTGTACCGCCGCCAGGGGAAACTCCCCGCGGTCGTGTACGGGAAGGAAATCGGCTCCATCCCTGTGTGGCTGGATGCCCGTGAGGCCAACAAAGCCCTGCGCAAAGTCGGTTCCTCCTCCTTCGTGGTGGTGGACGTGGAAGGCAGCCCCTACACCACCCTGGTGCGTGAGCGCCAGCGCGACTACCTGCGCGGCGACCTGCTCCACGTGGACTTTCAGGCCATCACGATGGGGCAAACCCTGCGCACCGAGGTGCCTATTACCATCACGGGCGAGGCTCCGGCCTTGACGCTCGGCCTGCAAATGGTCACCGGCATCACCAGCATCGAAGTGGAAAGTCTCCCGAAAGACCTGCCCAGCAATGTGGTCGTGGACGTTTCCAATCTCGCCGAGATGGGCGACAAAATCCAGGTCAAGGACCTCTCCCTGCCGGAAGGTGTGGAAATCCTGACCGAGGGCGAAGAAATGATTGCCCAGATTACCGCCCCCGCCGGCATGGAAGAGGAAGAAATCGTGACCGAAGAAGAAGGCTTCCTGGAAGGCGGCGAGCCGGAAGTCATCGAAAAGGGCAAGAGCGAAGAAGAGACAGAAGGCTGATTCATCTCCCCCTTGCTCAGACTGGCAAGAAAATGAAGACATCCCCTCCGTTCTGCGGAGGGGATGCTGTTTTTTGGTGTGCTTACCGGTTTCGAGGGGGCGCGGCGGGCAGACAGGGGGCATCCAGGCCGTGCGCTTCCAAAAAAGCGGCATCGGCCAGAAGTCCGGCGGTGGCATCATCGGCCACGATGCGCCCGGCATCCATCACTACCATGCGGGGAAACAACTCGGCGACCAGGGCCATATCGTGGGTGGAAACCAGCATGGTGAGCGGCAGGTCCTGCAAGAGACGAATCAGGTTGCGGCGGGCGCGGGGGTCCAGGCCGGCGGAGGGTTCATCCAGCGCCAGCAGAGAGGGAGA
>DRKV01000417.1 GCA_011051635.1 Chloroflexota bacterium
GCAGGAGATACTCCTTCAAGACGACTTACGGGAGGCGGTGCTCATCGAGGAGCCGCAGCCGGATGCCATCATCCGCGGCGGCACCTTGCTCGTCTCCGGGCGGGCGCGGCTGGGCTTCGATGAACCGCTGCTGATTACGCTGGTCTCTGCCGAGGGGAAAGTCATCGGGCAGCGTCTGGCGGGCGTAACCCCCGAAGCCGGTGAGGACTACGGTTCTTTCCGGGTAGCCGTTCCCTACGTCGTTTTCGAAACCACATCTGTCCGCTTGACGGTCACGGCGCGCGGCGGGCGCGTGCCGGGACCGGTGTACATCACCAGTCAGGAGATTCAAATCAGCCCATGAACAAGAGATTATCGCTCTTCGCCCTGCTTCTTACCGCCGCCTTTCTCCTGGGGGCCTGTGCCTCCACGCCAAAAACCGCACCCGCGGTACCCGGGAATTTACCCCCCTTGCCGACTCCTAACGTCCCCGACCTGAACGATGTGGACGACGCCATCCAGCGCTGGCAGAAGAGTGGGAACGCCCATTACTACCTCAAGGTGGACGAGCGCGCCGCTTCCGGTGCGGTGCGCCGCATCCACATCGTGGTCGCCGACGGCGCGCTGCGCGCCGCCCTGGTGCAAACGCGGGACGGAGATGTCTGGGGCGAAATGTCTTCACTGCCCTTCGACGAGGCCAAACAGTACACTGTGGACGGCCTCCTGGCCCGCGTGCGGCGGGATACACTGGGGGCGGGGCCTGCCCCGGTCAATTTGAAGGTGGTTTTCGATAACGACGCCGGCTGGCCGATGGTCATCAACGCCGAGGGGATGCCCTCCTACACCGCCGATGGGCAGGTGAGTTTGAACCGCCAGTACGGCTACACCATCGCCACCGAAATCGCTCCCTTGCTGGAGGATACCGCTGCCAACGAGAGCGGCGTGTGGCTGGAACTTTCCCAGGGCAACGGCCCCCAGGCCTGGTGCGACCATCTCTTCATTTTTAACGACGGCACCTCGCTCTATACGGACGATTGTCGTCAGACCACCCTCCCCATGCAGGTTCCCGCAGCCCGCATCTCCGAATTGGAGGCCCTGAGCGAAGGATTTGCCGCCCTCGACGTAGAAGACTCCGAAGAAAATCTCTACCGCCGCCTGACCATCCAGGGACGCGGACACGGTGAGGCGGATGCCGAGACCATCCAGAGCGCCTGGGAAGCCGCCAACCTGATGCATGAGTTGCTCTCCTACCCCCTGGGGGCCGGCGTGACTCTGATTTTCTCCCAGCAAGATGAGGTCTTTGGGGCCGACATGCTGCGCCAGACCGTGCAGCCCGCTTACCTGGCGGTACGCTCTCCGCTGTACGGCGCGCTGGTCAGCCCGGATGAGGCCTACCTGGCGCTCAGCGATGACGGCGGCCTGCAAGCGGTGGATATGAACACCGGAGAGAAAACGCCCTTGCTGATTGCTCCGCAAGACGGGAGTTATTACCTGCCGCGGGCCTGGAGCGCCGCGGGACGTATTCTCGTCTCCCAGGTAGGGCCGGACGGGAAGCAAGCCCTGGGCTGGGTCGGGCTGGAGGAGAACGATTGGCATCCCATCCCCCTGCCGGAGGGCGTGGAGACCTACGGCTGTGACGGCGGCGCGGTCTGGTCGCCGGATGGGGCGCTGCTCGCCGTGGCCGGAGGTCCCCCGGAGAGCGCCTGCAGCGGCTTCAACGGCCTGGCGCTGGTGGACATAGATTCCGCAGCGGCGGAAATGTTGCCCGGCGTAACCGCCGTTTCGCATCCCTCCTGGTCGCCGGACGGCACCTGGCTGGCCTTCAGTTTGCAAGAGGAGGAGGGCTTACAGCGTGTCTACGTGATGCACCCCGACGGCAGCGGCCTGGCCCCCGTCAGCGGGAACACCCAGGGACGCGCCGATGCGCCCCTGTGGATGCCCGACGGGAGGCTGGTTTACGGACTGCAAGGCGCTCCTGCGGGGGAAAACGGCCTGTACGCTTACACCCTCCCCGACGGCGAAAAACGCCTCATCCTGGAAGGGGAGACCCTGGCTCCTGTGAGCATCTCCCCCGATGGAGAATTCCTGGTGTACTTCGACGGCGATTTGCAGCACGTGTGGTCGTTCTTCCGGGAAGAAAACCTGGATGTGACTCTCAAAGCAGACGCCAGTTTCGTGGGGTGGTTGACGCCGCCTCCTGACGACAAGTAACTTCCCCCGGAGGCAAAACATGCCCGTCCCCACCATCATCTTCGATTTCGGCGGTGTGCTCCTGCGCACCGAAGACCGCTCCCCGCGGGAACAACTGGCCGCGCATTTCGGGATGACCTACGAAGACCTGGAGGCCGTCGTCTTTGGCAGCAAGACGGCAGTCCAGGCTTCGGTAGGCCGCCTCAGTGCCGACGAACACTGGCAAGCCGTGGCGCGGCAATTGGGCTGGCCGGAGGAGGAACTTCCCGCCTTGCAGCGCGCTTTTTGGGGCGGCGACGAACTGGACGAACGCCTGGTAGATTTCCTGCGCTCCCTGCGGGGGACATGGCGCACGGCCTTGCTGAGCAACGCCTGGGACGATTTGCGCCCCGCTTTGCATGAGGTCTGGCACATCGGGGATGCCTTCGACGAAATCTTCATCTCAGCAGAGATGGGACTGGTTAAGCCCGACCCGGCCATCTATGCCGAGGTGAGCCGCCGCCTGCAAAGCGAGGGGGAAGATTTGCTCTTTGTGGATGATTTTCTCCGCAACGTGACGGCGGCACGGCAGGCCGGCTGGACGGCGGTGCAGTTTCAGAATGCGGAACAGGCCGTGCAGGAGGTGCAAACCTGGCTGGCATCGCGGCCCCGAGGATGAGGCAGGCTGCATTTCAACGGTTTTGCTCCCGCCGCAAATACATCTCCACCCACAGCAGCCCCAAAATCGTCTTGGCATCCTGAAAAGCCCCTTGCGGAATCATCTCCAGAGCTTCGGTGAAGGGGACTTTGACCACTTCCAGGAATTCGTCCTCGTCCCCTTGCAGAGAGGCGGGAAACAAATCGCGCGCCAGGAAGATGCGCATGTACTCGCTGGAGTATCCCGGCGCCAAAAAGCAGGCCCCTACCAGGTCTACCCGGCGGGCGTCCATGCCGATTTCCTCCTGTAATTCGCGGTGGACGTTTTCCTCGGGGGTCTCCGTCGTCTCCAGCGTTCCGGCAGGGATTTCCAGAAGCACTTGTCCGGCGGCCTGACGGTACTGGCGCACGAACCAGATGTTGCCTTTCGCATCCAGGGGAATCATGGCGATGCCGCCGTTGTGTTCCAGGATGTCCAGGGAGGTGGTGTTGCCGTCGGGCAGGCGCACTTCGTCCTTGCGCAGGGTGAAGACCCGCCCGCGGTAGATGATGTCGCTCTTCAGGGTGGTGAATTCCATTGGGTGCCGTTCCTTTCAAAAATAAGCAACCCCCCGGAAGGCGCTATCTTCCAGGGGGTCGGGAATAAACTCAAATGCGGTCAGACTTCAGGGAATCTGCAAGACCTGTCCTGCCTGAAGGGTGTACGGTTTCGAAAGCGAATTCGCCGCAATGATGGCATCCGGAGAAACATCCCCAAAGGTGCAGGCGATGGTGTAGATGGTGTCACCCGCCCTGACGGTGTACTTCGTGGGGTGAGCAGCCAGGGCGCGTTTGCCGGGGAAGGGCTTGGCGTTCTGGGGGATGACGAGGGTCTGCCCCGGATAGGATTGGGATGCTTTGCCCATGTTGTTGGCGGCCAGCAACTGGTCGGGGTTGATATCGAAGCGGCGCGCGATACAGTAAGGGAATTCTCCCGGCTGCAGGGTGTACTTGGCGGGCACCTTCGGCGTCGGGATGGCCGGGGGGGCCTCTTCAGTAGGTTGAGGAGGCACAGCAGTGGGGGCAGGCTGCGCAGGAGCGGCTGTGGTGGGCTGTACAGCCGGCGGCTGCGTGGCTTCCGGCGGTTGGGCGTTGACTCCGGCGGCTACAGCCGTCTGGGTGACAAAACCGGCGTTGAGTTCGTTGGGGTTGGGGACAGGCTGGGTGGGGTTTTCTCCTGCCCCTTGCTGACCGGTCGGGCCACTGGATGCGGAGCGATTGCAGGCCGCCAGCCCAAGCATCAGAAACGCCGCAATGACGAGGGTGAGAAAGCGATTTGTTTTCATGGGTCTATCACTCCTTGGAGATACCCTGGAAATTTGCCCGCCTGCGCCAGGTAATACCGGTTCCTTGTGGGGGCATAGAGCGAAACAAGCCTTGAGAAAATTCCCCTTGATACTAGCATAATGCGATACTAACGTCAAGCAAAGATGCAAGATTTTTTCGTGAGAGAGAAAACATCTTTCATCTGGCCGGTTTTTACCGCCAGGCCGATGCGGAGCACATGCAGGTCATGAAATTCATCCCTCGCTTCAGGGGGCAAATCAACATGGCCATCCGCCGGTACTTTCGGCGCAAAAAGCATGAAGCGCCGAGATGCAAGAATCAAAAACAGCCCGCCGAGCGGCGGACTGTTGCCTTTCTTCTAGGAGGGGCAATCCACGGCTTCGACGCTCTCAATATGGGGAAAGAACTGGCGGAGGGAGCCTTCCACCCAGCCATGCAGCGTATTGGGCAGCAAATCACAAGTAGCGCAGGCTCCGCCCATCCGCACTTTCACCATTTTGCCGTCGTAATCCACCAACTCCACAAAGCCCCCGTGGAATTGCTCGATATAGGCGCTTAAGTTGCTGATGAGCACCGTGATACGCATCTTTTCTTCGGCCAGACCAGTCATAGGGGCATCCTCCTTGTAGGGGGTGGAAGCAGCGGGGTCCTCTGAGGCAGATAGTTTCAGGTTGTTTTCCAAAAGCGCTAAAATCTTCCCTTGCGGGCTGTCCAGACGTTTGGCAATAGCCTCTGCCAGAATTTCGGCCAGTCGCCTGCCCACGCGCGGGTTCTCCTGATAGAAATCGCGCAAGTCCTGATTGTACAGCCGCAAGACCTCGGTTTTGTGCACCGTAATGGCGCTGGACGAATAGGTAGGGCGCATGAGCGCCGCCGACCAGCCGAAAACACCGCCGGGCTGGACGCGGGCCACCGTCAGTGCGGGGCCGTCTTCCGGCTCGTAGCGGATGAGCACCTCGCCCCGCGATATCCAATACAGGTAGCGCGCCGGAAACCCCTGCGTGAAGATGATGGTGTTTTCAGGGTACACCATCACCTTGAAAAGAGGGGCTACCAGCGCTCGCTCTTCGGGGGAAAGGTCGTCAAAAATGCCCCGCGGCGGCTTCACTCCCGGGTCCTGGATAACGTTGTGCATGAGAATTTTGTACGCCGAGGGCAATTGCAGGGAGGAGCAGGACGATTTGTGCGTTATCTGCCCAACGAACTGCCAAACCAGGGGCACTCGGACGTACCGCGAGTGTATGGGATGAGCAAAAAATTTTGTAGTGGCAAATTTCCCGATGTGCCGGACGTTTATCATTTTGGGCATCCCCCTCTTCTGGTTGGCTGCCGGTTGATTGACAAATCTTGTCACGGACGCAGATGACGCCGATGTCCGCTGATTTGCGCTGTTCCCGCACCCCAGGGGGCACTCCCCTTTGCGGGTAGGGCCGGAACCCCTACCCTGCGCTCCCCAAGTCCGCTTTGCGGACTTCCTGCCCGCTACGATGGAAATCCCTGGCGTCTGCTTGCACTCACTTGTCCCTCAACGAGAGCACAGCCCGAAATTCGCGGTACAATCTCGCAGAGCGGCGGCTGCTTCGCCCTCAAATCTTCCCTGTAGAGGTATTTCCCTTGTTTGCGAAACTGCGCGACTACGCGATTTTACTGTTTGGCTCCGGCGTCATCATTGCCCTGGACCAGTGGACGAAGGCGCTGGTGCGCGCCAACCTGGCTATCGGCGAGCAGTGGGCCCCCTGGGACTGGCTCCTTCCCTACGTCCGCATCGTCCATTGGACGAACCGCGGGGCAGCCTTTGGCATGTTCCAGAGCGCCAGTATGCTCTTCACCGTTCTGGCCTTCGTCGTCGCCGGCCTGATTCTCTACTATTATCCCCGCGTCCCGCACCACGAGTGGACGCTGCGTCTGGCTCTCCTCCTCCAACTGGGCGGGGCGCTGGGCAACCTGATAGACCGCTTGGCGCACGGGCAGGTGACCGACTTCATCTCCATCGGCTCTTTTGCCGTCTTCAACGTGGCCGATGCGAGCATCTCGATTGGAGCGGCTGTTCTGCTCCTGGGGGTCTGGCTGCAAAAAGAAGATGTGGAATCCCCTCCGGAAGAAGCGGAAACAGGCTCTCCCGAGGGAAGCAGCCTCCCCGAAGAAGGCAATCCCCTGCATGGATGAGCGGC
>DRKV01000418.1 GCA_011051635.1 Chloroflexota bacterium
GGCAAAGTCCACGCCATCATGGGGCCTAACGGAACCGGAAAATCCACCCTGGCCTACACATTGATGGGACACCCCAACTACGAAGTCACCGCAGGCGAAGCGTGGTTCAAAGGACAGAACATCCTCGAACTGGAACCCGACGAGCGCGCCCATTTGGGTCTCTTCCTGGCCTTCCAGTATCCGGTTGCCATCCCCGGCGTTACCGTCGCCAATTTCCTGCGCATGGCTATCAACGCCCGCCGCAAAGCGGAGAACCCCGAGGACCGCGGCATCTCCATCCCTGAATTCCGCCGCCTGCTCAAGGAGAAGATGAAACTGCTCCAAATGGACCCCTCCTTCGCCGGGCGCTATCTAAACGACGGTTTCTCCGGCGGCGAGAAGAAACGCGCCGAAATTCTGCAAATGGCGACCCTGGAGCCTGAAATCGCCATTTTGGACGAGACCGACTCCGGACTGGATATCGACGCCCTGCGTATCGTCTCCGAAGGCGTCAACGCCCTGCGCGGCCCCAATCTGGGCGTCCTGGTGATTACCCACTATCAGCGCATTCTCAACTACATCAAGCCCGATTACGTCCACGTGATGATGGATGGGCGCATCGTGGAATCCGGCGGCCCCGAACTGGCGCTCCACCTGGAAGAGCACGGCTACAACTGGCTGCGCGAGAAAAACGGCACCCCCGCCGCGGCCTGACCCCATCCCGGAGATTCTTATGAGCGACGAACAACTGCTGGAAGGCATCGGCGAATACAAATACGGTTTCCGCAGCGACCCGACCTACGTTTTCCAGACCCGCAAAGGGCTGGACAGAGAAATCGTCGAGCAGATTTCCCACATCAAGGGCGAACCCCAATGGATGCTGGAATTCCGCCTGCGGGCGCTGGAGCATTTCATGCAGCGTCCCATGCCCACTTGGGGCGGCGACCTCTCCGAACTCAATTTCGACGACCTGTACTTCTACACCAAACCCACCGACAAAGAGGGCCGCACCTGGGACGAGGTGCCCGATTCCATCAAGGAGACTTTCGAGAAATTAGGCATCCCCGAAGCCGAGCAGAAATTCCTGGCCGGGGTCGGGGCGCAGTACGAATCCGAGATGGTGTATCACAACATCGAAGAGCGTCTCAAAAAGATGGGCGTCATCTTCGTCAGCATCGAGGAGGGCCTGCGCCAATACCCCGACCTGTTTCGCGAATACTTCGGAACGGTCATCCCCATCGAAGACAACAAATTCGCAGCCCTCAACAGCGCCGTGTGGTCGGGCGGCTCCTTCGTCTACGTGCCGCCGGGCGTCAAGGTGGATTTGCCCCTGCAAGCCTACTTCCGCCTCAACATGGCCGACCTGGGACAGTTCGAGCGCACCCTCATCATCATAGACGAAGGTGCCCAGGCGCACTACGTGGAAGGCTGCACCGCCCCCATCTACAGCACCCACTCCTTCCATAGCGGCGTGATTGAAATTGTGGTCAAAAAAGGCGGGCGGATGCGCTACACCACCATCCAGAACTGGTCCAACAACATGTTCAACCTGGTCACCCAGCGCGCCATCGTCCACGAGGATGCCACCATGGAGTGGGTGGACGCCAATTTAGGCTCCAAACTCACTATGAAATACCCCTCCTGCATTCTGGTCGGCCCCCGCGCCCACGGAGAAATTCTCTCCATGGCCTTCGCCGGACGCGGCCAGTACCAGGATACCGGCGGCAAAGTCATCCATGTCGCCCCCCACACCACCAGCAAAATCACATCCAAATCCATCAGCAAGGATGGCGGGCGCGCCGCCTACCGCGGCCTGCTCAAAATCTATCCCGAGGCGGTGGGCAGCAAATCCAACGTGGTCTGCGACGCCCTCTTGCTGGACGAAGCCTCCCGTTCCGACACCTACCCTTACATCGAAATCGAAGAGCAGGATGTCACCGTCGGGCACGAGGCCTCCGTCTCCAAAGTGGGCGAGGAGCAACTTTTCTACCTGATGAGCCGCGGCCTGAGCGAAGAAGACGCCATCTCCTTGGTCGTCTCCGGCTTCATCGAGCCGCTGGTCAAAGAATTGCCCATGGAATACGCCATCGAAATGAACCGCCTCATCCAGTTGCAGATGGAAGGCTCCATCGGATAGCGCAGCAGAGGAACTCCCATGCCCCCACAAGCAAAAAAAATCGTTCGCACCGCCCGCAAGCGCCGCGACCTTTCCACCGAATTTGCCTTCCCCCCCCAAATGCTGCCCGCCTCGCGCGGCGCAGTCCAGGCCTACCGTCAAAGCGCCTGGGAAGCCTTTACCGCCCTGCCCCTCCCTGACACCAACGAGGAAGCCTGGCGGCGCACCGACATCCATCATCTCGACCCGGCCCGTTTTCACATTCCCGCGGCGGAAGAAAGCGCCGCCTTGCCCCCCGTACCCCCAAAATTGCTCGCCCCCCTGGTGGATGCCGCTCACGGAGGCCAGATGGTCTTCACGGCGGCGGGGGTGCAGACTACCCTTGAGGCGGATATCGCTGCCCAGGGGGTGGTCTTCACCGATTTTGCCAGCGCGGAACGCACCCACCCGGAGATTCTGCAAAAAATCCTGGGGCAGGTCGTGCGCCCCGATGAGGGCAAATTCTCCGCCCTGGCCGCCGCCTTCGCCCAGCAAGGAA
>DRKV01000419.1 GCA_011051635.1 Chloroflexota bacterium
CCGCCACTGTGCCGGAGAGCATGATTCACGCTATCCGCAAGCGCACCGAAGAGATTGCCGCCGCAGGGGGCGAGTTGTTTATGGATATCGCTCCCGGCGACAAGGTGCGCATTCATACCGGCCCCTTTGCCGGTTACGAAGCCATCTTCGATGCCCGCCTGCCCGGCACGGAACGGGTGCGCGTTTTGTTGCAGTTTCTGAACGAGCGCCAGGTTTCGGTGGAATTGCACGCCGGTCAAATTGCGCCTGACAAGCGCAAACGTTGATTTTCCCTCTTTGGGACGACTGCGCGCCCGGCAAGGTTGTGCAGTCGTCCCAATGCATAGCGCTTTGTCTCCCGATATGTGCTGGCCGATGTCGGAATGGCGGAGCGTGCCTGTTGCTCGCTAATCTCCCATCCCGGACCTGACCCGTGTTTTCTAAACTTACTTCTCTCTTCAAGAAAAATACTTCCTCTCGCATCGTGGTTGTCTCCGGTTTGCCGCGTTCGGGCACCTCGTTGATGATGAAAATGCTCGAAGCGGGCGGCATTCCGCCGCTGACGGATAACGTCCGTGCTGCGGATGAGGACAATCCCAAAGGTTACTACGAATTCGAGCGTGTCAAGGCATTGCGGCAAGGGGATGTTGCCTGGATTCCACTGGCGGAGGGGAGGGCCGTCAAGGTGATTGCGGCGCTTTTGCCTTATTTGCCGGATACCCACCGTTATCATGTGGTTTTCATGCGCCGCGCCATGCCCGAAGTTCTGGCTTCCCAGCGGCAAATGCTCATCCGCCGGGGCGAGGACCCTGACAAAATCAGCGATGAGGAGATGGCGCGGCTCTTCCAAAGGCATTTGCAGAAGGTGCAGACCTGGATGGCGCAGCAACCTCACCTGGAATATCTGGAGGTGAGTTACAACCAGTTACTGGCTTCCCCCGATGCAGTGGTCGGGCGCGTCAACCGCTTTCTGGGAGGAAATCTCGATGTGGAGGCAATGAAGGGTGTGGTGGACCCCTCGCTGTATCGGCAGCGCGTCCAATAGGTCCACGAATTGACACGAATTGACACGAATGGGCACGAATAGGTCCACGAAATTCGTCATTCTCCATTCCCATCATGCGGCGTTTCTCGGCTAATTTCATCCTTTTCTCGATGGCGCTGGATGGGGCATTGGTGGTGGCCGCTCTTTCCCTGGCCTCCTACTTGCGGCCTCTGCTGAACCGTTACGCATGGTTCGCCTACATGCCGGAAAAGCAATTCGCTCCCTTGCCGCTGGTGGTGGCGTTCCCTGTGTTGTGGGTGGGCATCCTTGCTATGGCCGGGGTGTACGACAGCGAGCGGATGATGCGCCCCGCCACTCTCCTGGCCGACCTGACGCTGGGAAGCGCCCTGGCGCTGGTTGCGCTGGCCGGCGTTCTTTATTTCTCTTTCCGGGAGATTTCTCGGGCGCAGTTCCTGCTTTTTGGGGGGATGGCGTATCTCTTCCAGGGGGGCTGGCGGCTTTTGGGGCGCTATCTCCTTCTGCGGCGGGTTGCGCTCCCCGGCAAGCGGCGGATTCTCATTTTGGGGGCCGGGTCCCTGGGGCAGCGGGTAGCCGCTCAAATCGAGTCCGACCCGCTCTACGGGGTGGCGTTCATCGGCTTTCTGGATGATGATTCCCAAAAGCAGCGTTCTTCGCGGGTGCTGGGGCATATCAGCCAGGTGCGGGAAGTGGTCACCCGAGAGAGGGTGGACGATGTGGTGATTGCGCTGCCGACGGGGGCGTATGAGCGCATCAATGCGCTGGTGGCCGAATTGCACGAGTTGCCCGTCAAGGTGTGGCTGATGCTGGATTATTACCACCTGGCGCTCTATCGGGCGGAAATGGCCGAGTTTGCCGAAATCCCGATGCTGGATTTGCGCGCTCCGGCGCTCAACGAGTATCAGCGGCTGGCAAAGCGGGCTTTCGATTTGGCGGTGACGCTGGCTATCCTGCCGCTGGCTTTGCCCGTGATGGGGCTGGTGGCGCTGTTCATCCGCCTGGAGGGGGCGGGGCCGGTTCTGTTCCGGCAGGTGCGGGTGGGCGAAAACGGCAGGCTGTTCGAGATGCTCAAGTTCCGCACGATGGTGGACGGGGCGGAGACCATGCAGGAGGTCGTCCTGGAGCACGATGAGACCGGACGCCCGATTCACAAGCGTCCCGACGACCCGCGGGTGACGCGGGTGGGACGGGTGCTGCGGCGGCTCAGCCTGGACGAGTTGCCCCAGTTGTTCAATGTGCTCAAAGGGGAAATGAGCCTGGTCGGGCCGCGCCCGGAGTTGCCCGCCCTGGTGGAGAAGTACCAGCCCTGGCAGCGCAAGCGCTTTGCCGTCCCGCAGGGGATGACCGGCTGGTGGCAGGTCAACGGGCGCAGCGACCGCCTGATGCACCTGCACACCGAAGACGACCTGTTCTACGTGCAGAACTACTCCCTGTGGCTGGATGTGTACATCCTGTGGAAGACGCTCTGGGCGGTGCTGAGCGGGAGGGGGGCGTATTGAAGGCAGAATGGGGAAGGCAGAAGGATGAATGCGGAAGGCAGAATGGCGAAGGCGGAGTTTGACCCTTTCGCTCTGGCGGCGCGCAAGTACAGGGATTTCCCCGGCAACCCGGAGCGGGTCTACCGCGCCCTGTGTTACGCGCTCTCCGACCGTGCGGCGCAGGTGGATTGGGATGCCTTCCCCGGGGACGATTGGCGCATCCTTCCGCCGATGGCCGAAGCGGAGGGGGTGGCTCCGTTGATGTACGCGGCTTTACGTGGGAAGCGCGAAGTGCGAGGTGCGAAGTGCGAAGTGCCGGAGGGGGTGTTGACGCAGTTGGAGGCCAGTTACTACCGCACC
>DRKV01000420.1 GCA_011051635.1 Chloroflexota bacterium
GCCCGATGCTGCCCGCGGCGGCCTCCAGGCTCACCTGGGCGGGCAGGGCGGCGCGGGCCTGCCGCGTCGAGAAGCGCACCGCCGGCAGGACGTACACCACCGTCCACGGAGGAATCGCCACCCGCCGCACCTGCTCTCCGCTGACAATCACCAGCCCGCCGAACAGGGCTGCGGCGGCGTTATCGGGATGGCCTTCCAGGCGGGCCGCTAAGGAGAAGACGCTTTGGAGAGGGAAGCGCATCCCGAGGAGGGCATTCGCCCCCAGGAGGCCGCTCACCACCGCCGCGGCGCTGGAACCCAGCCCGGACCCCGGAGGGATACCGTTTTTGCAGGTAATCCGCACCCCGGAGGGCGGCGCCGCGCCCGCTTCGGCGTACAGGCGGGTGAAGGCCTGCCAAATCAGGTTTTCTTCCCCCTCGGGGAGCGCGCCGCTTCCTTCGCCGCGGATGGTGAGGTTTACGCCGCTCCCCTCCAGCGTAAAGCGGACGGTGTTCCACAGGTCGAGGGCCAGTCCCAGGGTGTCGAAGCCCGGCCCCAGGTTGGTGGTGGTTGCCGGGACGCGTACCTCTACGAAGGGGGGCTGCTTTTTCCGGGTCATGGGGGCCTCTCAAACCAGCGCGTCCAGGGCGCGCATCTCTTCGGGGGTAAGGTGAATTTCCGCCGCGGCCAGGTTCTCCTCCAGATGGCGGCGCTGTACCGCTTTGGGGATGGTAATCACGTTTGGTTGTTCCAGCAGCCAGGCGAGGGCAATCTGGGCGGGAGTGGCTTCGTGCGCCGCGGCAACCGAGGCCAGCACAGGGGAGTTCGCCAGGCGGCCTTTTTCCAGCGGAGTGTAGGCCGTCAGCAGGATACCGTGCTCCTGACAGTATTGCAGCACGCCGTTGCGGGCGTAATCGCGGTTGAAGAGGCTGTAAGGGACCTGGTTGGTCAGGAGGGGCGTCTCGCTGAGGGCCGCGGCGCGGCGCATGAGAGGCAGGTCGAAGTTGCTCACCCCCAGGTAGCGCACCTTCCTCTCCCGCACGAGGGTGTTGAGGCCGCGAAAGCCTTCCTCCAGCGGGAGGGAGGGCGGCCAGTGAATCAGGTACAGGTCGAGGTAATCCACCCCTAGGCGGCGCAGACTGCCCTCGCAGGCGCGCAGAGAGCCTTCGTAGGTCAGGTGGTTGGGCCAGATTTTGGAGGTGATGAAGAGTTCCTCCCGCGGGATGCCGCTCTCGCGCAGCGCCCGTCCGAGGAGTTCTTCGGCGTGGCCGTTCCCGTAGATTTCGGCGGTGTCGAAATGGCGGCAGCCGAGTTCCAGGGCGTAACGCAGCGCCTCCAGCACTTCGGCATCGCAGGATGTGTCGGCGCTCATCCCGCCGCCCATACGCCAGGTTCCCAGCCCCAGGGCCGGCAGGGATGTTCCGTCAGGGAGAGGGTAGGTTTTCATGGCTTTGTGATACAGATTGACCTTGCGGCGGTCAGATGGCGGAATTGAAACGCACCAGTTTTTCCCAATCAATCAGGCCGTCGGTGCAGAATTCCGTCCCGAAGTCCAGGGTGAAGAGGTTGACGATGCGGGCGTATTCCCGCCGAAAAGTTTCGTTGCGCTCTTTGGCCTGGTGGCCCAGCGGTTCGATGATTTCAATGTACAGACGCTCGTTCCCGGAGATGAACTCCCAGAAGCGCTGACCGCACAATTTCAGGTAATCGCCTTTGTCCGGGCGGTTGTCCCGTCCGTAGCAACAGCCGTTGACGGCCACGATGCTGCCTACCCGCTGATTCTGGCGCAAACGCCGCTGTGCCTGTTTGAAGTTATTCCTCATTCGGGCAATCTGGCTGCTGTTGCCCCAGTTCGGCCCGGATTTGACCGCCACGATGTAGTGTACGCCTTCCTTTTCGAATTCCAGGTCAATGCCCTCGGCGGTGGATTTGCGCCCGCCGTAGACGCGCTGGCAGACGAAGATAGCCAGTTCTTCCAGAAATTGCCCGAAGATGGTCTCCTCCTGTGAGGAGAGATGGGCGTCCAGCAACTCCTGCACCAGTGTTTGGGAGGTATCAATGTTCTTGGCGCGAAACAGATAGGGGTTCTTGCGTTTGAGTATTTGTCTGAGGCGCAGAGACTGCAATCTCTCCAGACGGCGGTTGTGGAATGCCCCGATATTTTCGGCCACGAAGTTTCGCACCTCATTCAGGTCGAGAGGGTTCATAGGCTTCCTGTTCCTCAAAAAGCGAAAGTTGCGGAACGCGCAGGTCTTCCAGGCTGGCCTTGACCTGTTCGTAGTAGGTCTCCATGATGTCTATCCCAATCGCGTTACGGCGCAGGCGGTACGCTGCCCGCAGGGTCGTGCCGGAACCCATGAAGGGGTCCAGCACCCAGTCGCCCTCTTGGGTGAAGAGTTTGATGAACCAGGCCGGGAGCGCCTCGGGAAAGGCCGCGCTGTGGTTGCGGTTGCGCGTCTCGGTAGCCATGTGCAGGACGTTGGTGGGGTACACTTTCTCGCGGCCCACCCAGTTGGCAACCCGCTTCCCGAAACCGCTGCCGGCCCGCGATTCGTCCCGAATTTTATCCGTATCGCTCAAATTCTTGAGGCGCTTCTTGGCCCAATCCCCCATGGGCACCATCACGGCTTCCTGGTACATGTGGAACTGCCGCTGTTTGTTGAATTGCAGCAGGCGTTCCCAGGCATCCCGAAAGCGGTTGGGCCACTTGCCGGGGTAGGAGTTTTTCTTGTGCCAGATGAACTCTTCTGTCCAGAGCCATCCCTGGCGGCGCATGGCAAGTATCAACTCGAGGACGTAGGTGTGGCGTTCTCCTTTGACAACGCGCTCCTTGATGTTCAGGATGAAAGTGCCGGTAGGTTTGAGGACGCGTTGCAACTCCGCACTGATGGGCAGGAACCACGCCACGTAATCGTCGGGGTGGATGCCTCCGTAAGTGTTTTTGCGCTGGTCGGCGTAGGGCGGGGAGGTGACAATCAAATCAATCGAGTCGGCCTCCAGGGTACGGAGCACTTCGCGGCAATCGCCGAGCAAGGGGCGGATAATCGGTTCGGTCATGTCTTGATTGTAACAAACTCCGCCGGAGGGAGGAAAGATGGCGAGTAATCGCGGAATTTTGACGAGAACAATATACCATATCGTCCGTTTTTTGCGAAAAACGGACGGTTACGGGGGTACTCACGTTTTGCAGAATGGCTGCGGGGGCATCTTCCCCACGGGCAGGGCTGGAACCCCTGCCCTGCTCCCCTCAAGTCCGCAGAGCGGACTTCCTGCCTGCCAGCGGGGGACTTCCAGTCCCCCGCAAGAGCGGCAGCAGACTCTCTCCCCCCACACACAAGACCCGACAGGTCTCGCAGACCTGTCGGGTCTTGGCATCCTTAGAATCCCAATTCCTTCATCGTCTTTTCCACTGTTTTCCGCCCCCCGGATTTCTCCCCCAGCAATTCTTTCCAGAACGTCTCGTCGTAACGGCGGGAGCGCACCGGCAGCGGCATGGGAACGCCCCAGCCCAACAGCAGGACTTCCTCTTTGGGCTGCAAGCGCGCCAGCATCCCCCGCAGGGCTTCGCGTCCCGCCAGGCCGGAGAGCACCGCCCGGATGTCGTCCTCGTCCCCCAGCCAGCCGGAGATGCGCGTCCCCAGTTGCGACATGACCTCATCGTAAATCTGCGAGGGGCGCTGGTCAATTATCAGCAGGGTGACGTAGTACTTGCGGAGTTCGCGGGCAATCGTGCTGAAGGTGGTCTGGGAAGCCATCTCGCGGTTGAGCAGTTTGTGGGCTTCCTCCACGGCAATCACCAGCGGGCGGGGTTCCTGCTTGCCGTGGGTGCGATAGGCGTTGGTGGCCTGTTCCCAGCGCTCGCGGATGTGCCGCGTCAGCAGGTTGCTCACCAGGAGGTAATCCAGGTCGCTTTCGTGCTCACCGAAGGAGAGAATGACGTGCCGCCCGGCCTCCAAAGCCTTAATCACCTCGGCGATGCCGTCGCTGGCGGGGTTCTCCACGATGTAGGGCTTGTTGAACAGGCGGCGCAACTTGTTGTGCAGGCCCTCGGCGGCCATCTGGTTGACGCCGTGCTCGTTGGCCCAGGCCGCCACGCTGCCCGGCGCGGGGAA
>DRKV01000421.1 GCA_011051635.1 Chloroflexota bacterium
ATCCCCATACCCTGGGGCTGGCGGTGGCCGGAGCGCGCGCCATCGAAGCCCAGCGGCAGACCGACCAGTTGCTGGCCGAGCAGAACAGCCAGTTGGGACGCCTGAACGCCATCCTGGATACTATCTCGGAGGGCATCCTGGTATGGAATGCGGAGGGAGTGGTGATTCATACCAACCCGGCGGCCACCGAACTGCTGGGCATCAACCGCACCCGTCTGATGGGCGACCCGCTGGAGGCCCACGTGCGCCTGCCGGAATTCGTCCAGGAAGCCATCAAGGCGCAAAAGCCGCTCACCGATGTCGAAGTGGAACTCATCTCAGCGGGCAAACCATTGCATTGCGTCTTGAGTTTGCGCTTTGTGCATGCTACGGAGCAGAAGCAGGCTGTGGTCGCCATCCTGCGCGGGGCGGCCACCGTGCGCCGCCTGATTCAACGTCAGACCAGTGCCCAGACCGATTTCACGCTCACAGATTTTAGCGGGACTTCCCCCGCGATTCAGAAAGTGCAACGCCTGGCTCAGAACGCGGCTGCCGCCCGCGCCCCCATCCTGCTGCGCGGCGAAGCAGGGACGGGCAAGAACCTGCTGGCGCGCGCTATCCATAACCAGAGTCCCCAGCGGGACGGGCCGTTTCTGGTATACGCCTGCCGCTCGGTGCCCGCAGAACTCTCCCTGGCTGAACTTTCCGGCTATGCGCAAGATTTCTTCCACGACCACCCCGAAGGGCGTCCCAGCAAATTCGAGTTGGCGGAAGGAGGCACGCTCTACTTCCAGAACGTGGATGCCCTGCCGCTGGAGGCGCAGAGCGTCTTGCTCAATTATCTGGAGTTGGGCATCATCCAGCGGATGGGGAGTTCCCGCCCGCTGGAAGTAGAAGTCCGCATTATCGCCTCCAGCGCGGTTCCCCTGGAAAAGCGCGTCGCGGAAGACAGTTTCCTGGCTGATTTGTTCTACCGCCTGAGCGCTTTCGAAATCGTCCTGCCCCCCCTGCGGGAGCGCAAGGGAGACCTGCCCTTGCTCACCCAGCAGATTTTGCAGCGCCTGGAGCGCCAGTACCGCCACCCCTTCCGCCTGCACCCGGAAACCCTGGAGATTTTCCAACGCTACCCCTGGCCGGGCAACGTGCGGGAACTGGAAACTGTCCTCACCCGTGCCGCCGTACAGGTCAGCCCGCAAGAGGAAATCACCCCCGACCACATTCCCGCCCACATCCGCCACAATCAGAATCAAATCCTGGCCCATAATGGCGAAAAGGCCGTCTCGCTGGAACAGGCCAAGCGGGAGGCCTTTTTGCGGGCGGCCCAGGCATCGCGAGGAAATCTCACCCAAATGGCGAAGATTCTCGGGGTGGGACGCACGACGGTGTGGCGGCAAGTCAAACGCTACAACATCCCGTTAGAGAAGTTTCACAAGAATTGAGAAACCAACGCATCTGAAACACCCGTCGGCCAGGGAGACATCGTTTCAGAACGGAACAACAAAGCGGCAAAAGTGTTTCACTTTGGAACATTTTTGCCGCTTTTCTTGACTGGGGCGGTAAAACATGTAGAATGATGGTTGTATGTGCATTTCCCAAAACGCGCTCCCTGGCTGGCAAAAACTGATGTTCCCCGTTGTGCCCAACGGAGCGCGCGTCGCGGAAAGGCTTCCCCCACAAAGAAATACCGCCTGAAGTATTCTCCGGCGGTATTTTCTTTTCCCCAGAAAATGCGGTCTTAACCGCCAGGCAAACATTCATTGTATCGTAAGGAGGTAGACAGGCAGAGATTCTAGCCCTAATGCGGAACCGCTTCCAAGCAGTATCGTTCACCATCGTTGGCTGAGCCTGGAGGAGAGGCTGGCCGTCCAATCGACACCATTTCTGTTTGATAAGGAGAAGCAAATCATGAAATCCAAAGGCTTGACTGGCGAATTCATCGCCGAACTGTTTGGTACTTTCGTGCTGATTCTGTTGGGTGATGGCGTGGTTGCCAATGTCGGGCTGGCTCCCCGCCTGGCCGCGCCGGCCTACAACTGGAACACGATAACCCTGGGATGGGCCTTCGCGGTCATCGTGGCTGTGTACATCGCCGGTGGCGTCTCCGGAGCGCACATCAACCCGGCTGTGACCCTGGCCATGGCTGTCAAACGCGATTTTCCGTGGTCGAAGGTGCTGCCCTACATCGTTGCACAGGTCATCGGTGCCTTCCTGGGCGCTTTTGCCGTGTACCTGATTTATCGCGACGGCCTCGTGGCTGCCGGGATGCCCAACGTGTGGTGCACCGGCCCCGGCTCGGTCTTCGGCAACGCTTTCTGGGGCGGGGCGGGCGATGCTCCTGTCGCTTCCTACTCCATGCTGACCGCCAGTATCGCAGAGTTCTTCGGCACGATGGTGCTGTTGTGGGGCGTATTGGCTGCCTTCGATGAGAAGAACATGGGCCTGAAGAACAACATGGGCGCTTTCCTGGTAGGCTTCACCGTGTTGGCGGTTGGTCTTTCCCTCGGTGGCCCCAGTGGATACTCCATCAACCCCGCCCGTGACCTCGGCCCCCGCATCTTCGGTGTCATCGTCGGCACCAAGGGCCTCTTCGACGGCCTGTACTGGCTGATTCCGCCGGTGCTCATTCCCGCCATCGCCGGCCCGATTGGCGTATACGTCTATGACTGGCTGATTGCGCCCTTCCTGCCTGAGTAGCCTTATCGAGGATTGAATCGAGACCTGACAGGTCTGGGAGACCTGTCAGGTCTTTCGGAGAAAGACCGCATTTTCTGGAGCAAGATTCATTGTGTTGCGCGCTTTCGGCGCGGAAGGATAAAAGGACATGAAGAAATTAATCAACAAACCTGAAGATGTCGTTCGAGAAGAACTGGAGGGGATTGCCTTAGCGCATCCCGACCTGGTAAAGGTGCATTACGAGCCGAACTACATCGTGCGCGCCGATGCCCCCATCAAAGGCAAGGTTGGCATCATCTCCGGCGGCGGTTCGGGACACGAACCGATGCATGGTGGCTTCGTCGGCATGGGAATGCTGGACGCGGCCTGCCCCGGAGCAGTGTTCACCTCGCCTACTCCCGACCAGATGCTGGAGGCCACTAAGGCCGTAGATGGCGGAGCGGGCGTGCTGCACATCGTCAAGAACTACACCGGCGACGTGATGAACTTCGAGATGGCGGCTGACTTGGCGCGTGCAGAAGGCATCGAAGTCGAGAGCGTGGTCATCGACGACGACGTAGCCGTGCAAGACAGCCTCTACACTGCCGGACGCCGCGGTGTGGGCAGCACCGTGCTGGCCGAAAAACTGTGCGGCGCAGCCGCCGAAGAGGGGCGCTCTCTCAAAGAAGTGGCCGATGTGTGCCGCAAAGTGAAGAATTGGGGCCGCAGCATGGGCATGGCGCTCACCTCCTGCACCGTCCCCCACGTTGGCAAACCCACCTTCGACCTGCCCGAAGACGAAATGGAAATCGGCATCGGCATCCACGGCGAGCCGGGACGCACCCGCATGAAGGTGAAGCCCGCCGATGAAATCGTTGAAATGCTGATGGAACCCATCATCAATGACATTCCGTACAAAGCGGGCGACGAGGTGTTGCTCTTCGTCAACGGCATGGGCGGCACACCGCTTATCGAACTCTACATCGTGTACCGCAAAGCCTACGAAATTGCCACCAAGCACGGTCTGAAAGTCGTTCGCAACCTGGTGGGTCCCTATATCACCAGTCTGGAGATGGCCGGGACATCCATCACGATGCTCAAGATGGATGAGGACATGCTCAAACTGTGGGATGCCCCCGTCAAGACTCCGGCGCTGCGCTGGGGTGTCTGAGCGTACCATCAATGATATCGGTTTCCCACATTGAGATACGGAGAGGTTCCACATGCAAATCCACCGAGACCAAATCGTGGCATGGCTGAAAGCCTATGCAGACCTGCTTTCTGAGAAGAAAGAGTATCTTACCGAACTGGATGCGGCCATTGGCGATGCCGACCACGGCGCCAACATGGACCGGGGCTTCCAGGCTGTGATGAAGAAAATGGATGAGTTATCCAACCAGGATATCGGCACCATCTTCAAAACAGTCGGGATGACCTTGCTCTCCACCGTGGGCGGTGCGGGCGGGCCGCTCTACGCCACGTTCTTCCTGCAGGCTGGCATGAAAGCAACCGGCAAGATGGAACTCTCCCTGGCCGAGTGGAGCGCTGCGCTGGAGGCCGCCGTCAATGGCGTCAAAATGCGCGGCAAAGCAGAATTGGGCGACAAGACCATGATTGACGCCCTCGTGCCTGCCGTCCAGGCGCTCAAAACCGCCCAGGAAAACGGCACTTCCCTGAGCGAAGCCTTGCAGCAATGCGCCCATGCTGCCGAGGAGGGCATGAAAGCCACTATCCCGCTGGTGGCCCGCAAAGGCCGCGCCAGTTACCTGGGCGAACGCAGCGCAGGGCATCAAGACCCCGGTGCCACCTCGTCCTACTACCTTCTCCAGACCGCTGCAGACGTCTGGAGCGCTTGATATCCTCCTTGTCACCTAACGGGGAGGCCTGCGGATATGCGCCGTTTGGCCTCCCTGGAAGGGAATAGAAGCACCCAATTTTTGGTTCAAGTTGTCAGGAGAGAAAGACATGACGAAGAAATATGCAGCAGCGGTTGACCAGGGTACTACCAGTACCCGCTTCATGATTTTCGACCACAGCGGACAGGTGGTCGGTATCCATCAGAAAGAGCACGAGCAGATTTATCCCAAACCCGGTTGGGTGGAACACGACCCCCTTGAAATTTGGGAGCGCACCCAGGAAGTGATTGCCGGAGCGCTGGAGAAGAGCGGCGTCAAACCCGAAGAGATTGCCGCCGTCGGCGTCACCAACCAGCGCGAGACTACCGTCGTGTGGGAGAAGGCCACCGGCAAACCGGTGTACAACGCCATCGTCTGGCAAGATACCCGCACCGACAAAATCTGCAATGAACTCGCCAAAGACGGCGGGCAAGACCGCTTCCGCCCGAAAGTCGGCCTCCCGCTGGCGACTTACTTCTCCGGCCCGAAAATCCGCTGGATTTTGGACAACGTGCCGGGCGCCCGCGAGAAAGCCGAGAAGGGCGAAATCCTCTTCGGCAACATTGACACCTGGGTCATCTGGAACCTGACCGGTGGCCCCAACGGGGGCGTGCATGTCACCGACGTGAGCAACGCCAGCCGCACCATGCTGATGAACCTGGAAACGCTGGACTGGGACGAGGAAATCCTGGGCATCATGGGTGTGCCTCGCGCCATGCTCCCCGAAATCCGTCCTTCCAGCCAGGTGTACGGCGAAGCCGTCGGCGCGCTGGCCGGCGTGCCTGTGGCCGGCGACCTGGGCGACCAGCAAGCCGCCCTCTTCGGCCAGGCCTGCTACGACGTAGGCGAGGCCAAGAACACCTACGGGACGGGCTGCTTCATGCTCCTCAACACCGGAACCAAGCCGGTGCAATCCAAGAACGGCCTGCTCACCACGCTGGGCTACAAGATTGGCGACCAGCCCGCCGTGTACGCCCTGGAAGGCTCCATCGCCATCACCGGCGCGCTCGTCCAGTGGCTGCGCGACAACCTGGGCATGATTAGCAAATCCGCCGAGGTGGAAGACCTTGCCAAGACCGTAGAAGACAACGGCGGCATCTACTTCGTGCCCGCCTTCTCCGGCTTGTTCGCGCCCTACTGGCGCAGCGATGCCCGCGGCGTGATTGTCGGCCTGACCCGCTACATCAACAAGGGCCACATCGCCCGCGCTGCTCTGGAAGCCACCGCTTACCAGACCCGCGAGGTGCTGGACGCCATGAACGCCGACTCCGGTGTGGACCTCAAGGCCCTCAAAGTGGACGGCGGTATGGTCTTCAACGAATTACTCATGCAATTCCAGTCCGACATCCTGGGCGTGCCGGTCATCCGCCCGAAGGTGGCTGAGACCACCTCGCTGGGCGCGGCCTACGCTGCCGGTCTGGCTGTCGGTTTCTGGAACAACTTCGACGAGTTGCGCGCCAACTGGGGCAAAGACAAGGAATGGGACCCCAAGATGGACGCCGACACGCGTGCCAAACTGTACAAGGGCTGGAAGAAAGCCGTTACTCGCACCTTCGATTGGGTCGAATAAACGCGCTGGCCTCCCCTCCTGGGCTGGGGGAGATGGGATTTGTTCCCATCTCCCCCTCTGTGGGAGGTGGCGCACCTGCCTGGTGCGCCCTCCCCTACAGAGTTTATCGCCACCATATCCCCCACAAAACGCACCTTCTCACCATGGGACGACGCAAAGAAAAGAAAAAAGAACGCCAGCACGACACCCCGCCTTCTACTTCCGGCCCCTGGCTCTCACAACGGAGCGGCTTGATTGGCATGACCGCCCTGAGCCTTGTCTTGATAGGATGGACCGCCTGGCAAATTCATGAATTCAAGCCCTGGTCTGAAAGCATCCTGTGGGGGCTGGGTTTTGGCGTCGCTATCTGGCTCGTCTTCGGGCTGGCATACGCATTCAGCCGCTGGGCGCGCGGGAAGTCGTAAAAGCGCGGCACGCATTCTTCACAAGGAGAAGCAAACCTCCATGAGCAAACCTCATGCTATCGTCATCGGCGCAGGGTTCACGGGCACAGCCATCGCCCACGACCTGGCCCTGCGCGGTTTCGATGTCACCGTCGTGGAACGCGGCCCGATTGCCAACGGCACCTCCGGACGCACCCACGGCTTGCTGCACAGCGGCGGACGTTACGCCGTCAAGGACCAGGAATCCGCCATCGAGTGCATCGAGGAAAACATCATCCTGCGAAAAATCGTCCCCGACGTCATCGAGCCTAACGGGGGACTGTTCATCGCCGTCACCGAAGACGACCTGGCCTACAAGGAAACTTTCATCCAGGGCTGCGAAGCCTGCGGTATCCCGGTGGATGAAATCACACCGCAGGAAGCCTTGCGTCTGGAACCGAACCTCAACCCCAAACTGCTGGCCGCCCTGATAGTTCCTGACGGCACTTTTGACCCCTTGCGGCTGGCCCTCTCCTTCGCGGCCAGCGCCAAGAAGAACGGCGCGGTCTTCCACCTGTTCACCGACGTTGTGGACATGCTCCTCGACGGGAGCGGTAACGTAACCGGTGTAAAAGTCTGGGACCGCACCAACGGGGAACGCTACGACATCCACAGCGACATCGTGGTCAACGCCACGGGGGCCTGGGTAGGACAAATCACCAAAATGGCGCACGCCCACGTGCCCATCAAGCCCACGCCCGGAATCATGGTGGCCTACGACCGCCGCCTCGTCAATCGGGCTATCAACCGCCTCAACCGCCCTTCCGATGGAGACATCGTCCTCCCCCAGCGGCGGCTGGCTGTGGTCGGCACGACTTCTTTCTCCATCGACGACGTGGATTACGTCCCCATCGACCGCCAGCAGGTGGAACTCATGCTCCAACGCGGGGCAGAACTCATTCCCGCCATCCGCCAGGCCAGGGAGCGCGGCGTTTACATGGCTACCCGCCCCCTCATCGGAGCCAGCGGGCCGGGGCGCAGCATTTCGCGCACCTTCAAAGCCTACGACCACAAAGACCTGGACAACGTGGACGGGCTGGTGACCATCACCGGCGGCAAAGCCACCACCTGCCGGGCTATGGCCGAGAAAACCGTGGACATCGTGTGCCAGAAACTCGGCCTGAACATCCCCTGCACCACCGCCGAAGTTCCCCTGACCTCTTATCGGGCATTCTACGCGTGAGGAGATGAGGAGGTGACGAGGTGAGGAGATGATGCCCACTCACCCAGTTGCCCACTCACCCAGTCACCCAATTACCCAGTTACCCACTCACCAATTACCCAACCCCATGTGGAAGATAACTTACCGAGTACACCGTCAAAAAGGGCATGAAGCCCCCCATTACGACACCTTCCAGGTGGAAGTGGACCCTGAAGAATACGTCCTGGACGGCGTCGAGAAAATCTGGGCTTTCGAAGACCGCTCGCTGACCTTCCGGCACGCCTGCCACCATTCCACTTGCGGAGCCTGCGGGATGCGCGTCAACGGAGTGGAAAAGTTGACCTGCATCACCAAAATCAAAGATGTCACCCAGGATGGCGGCACGCTCACCGTGGAGCCTCTGCGCAATTTCCCCATCGTCAGCGATTTGGTGGTAGACCTGGGGCCGCTCTACCGCAAAATGGAAGCAGTGCAGGCCCCCAAAGTGCATCCCCTCTCCATGGCCCCCTGGGAAGGGGAAGACATCCGCCCCCCGAAGGAGGTTCCCGCGCCCCCGGAAGGCGGAGAATACATCCGCCTGCCCGACTGCCTGGAATGCGGCATCTGCATCAGCGCTTGTCCCGTGGCCGCCTCCGACCCCGACTATCTCGGCCCTGCCCCGCTGGCTGCCATCCAGATTCAGGGATTGGATGGACACCCCGAACTGTTGGCTCTGGCCGACAGCCAGGAAGGGGTGTGGCGCTGCCACAGCGCTTTCGAGTGCAGCGCCGTTTGCCCCTCCAACGTAGACCCCGGATGGCGCATCATGGACTTGCGCAAACAGGTCGCCACCCAACGCCTGAAAACCATTATCGGATAACCCGCCATGAAAGCAGACAAGCACAATTCCAAAGGTTTCTGGGACTGGTTCAACCCCGCAGGGCGAGACGTGGGCGGATGGGCCTTCATTCTCAACCGCATCAGCGCCCTGGGGCTGGCCTTTTACCTGTACCTGCACCTCTTCGTTCTGGGAAAACTGGCGCAAGGGCCGGAGGTCTTCGACCAGTTCATCGCTGCAGCGAAAAGTCCGCTCTACATCGCGGGTGAACTGCTGGTGATTGCCGCCGCTCTCTACCACGGCTTGAACGGCGTGCGCCTGGTGCTCAACAGTTTCAACATTGGCGTTCCCCGGCAAAAGCAGATGTTCTACACCGCCCTGGCACTCACCATCCTCGGGACCCTCGTATTCGCCACGCGCATGTTCGCGGGGTAGGAGAGAGGGGCAAGCGGTAAGTGTGCAAGTGGCAGATGTCAGCCGCTAGTTGTCAGCCGTCAGCGGTCAGCCGTCCACCGTCCACCGTCGACGGCCCGTCGTCAGTGGTCAGCCGTCCACCGTCCACCGTCCCTTATCCCCAATCCCTGTCCCATCGGAGTCCCCATGCAATCCACTCCCAAATCCGGTGAAAACTTCTGGTTGTGGTTCCTCAAGATTGCCAGCGGCGTGCTGATTCTCTTCATCCTGGCAATCCACTTGACGGTCAACCACTTCATCGCCCCTAACGGGTTGCTTTCCCATCGCGAGGTCGTGGCGTATTTCCAGAACCCGCTGGTCGTCTTCATGGAGGGTCTCTTCCTGTTTTTACTGGTCGTGCACTCCCTTTTGGGGCTGCGCGGCATCATTCTGGACCTGAACCCAGCCGAAGGCACTCGCCGCTTTCTGGACATCATCTTCATCCTCCTCGGCATCATCGTCAGTATCTACGGTTGGTGGCTGCTGATTGCCGTCCG
>DRKV01000422.1 GCA_011051635.1 Chloroflexota bacterium
GAATGGAGAATGCAGAATGATGAATGATGAATGGAGAATGCAGAATGCGGAATGACGAACGGCGAGAACGAACGTTCGTTCATTTTTGTATCATTGTACTGCGCGGGAAAGGGGGTGTCAAGGAAGCACCCACGTTTTGTAGAATGGCGGCGGGGGACTGCCAGTCCTCCGTGCCGACGGCACAGGCGACAGCCGTTGCAGACATCCGTGTTTCCGCGTGCATCAGCGGGCATCAGCGTAATCTGCGTTCTTCAAGCGACTTTTCTTCATTGCTTGAGTGTCCCCGGGTGTCAAGGGCTGTTGCGGCGGCCTCCCGAATCAAGTACAATCAGGGCGCATCCCGTTGCCTCGACCGGGATGGCGCAAACCGGCCCGGCGAGGCCCCAACCCACAACGGAGGCAGCCATGCAGCAAGACCGTTTTCTGACCGGCATCCTGATAGGGATTGTCCTCCTGGTGCTGGTCGCTCTGGGGGCTTTCTTTTGGCGGCAGCACGCCCCTCCGCCCTTTGCGGAAGATTCTCCGCAGGGGGTGGTGCTGCGCTTCATGCAGGCCGTGGACGAACACCGCTACCGGGATGCCTACGACCTGCTCGCGCAGGACGAGGACACCCCCTCTTACTCCGACTTCCGCCGGGCGATGATGTACCAGGCGAATGCCCTGGATGAGGTGAGTGTGGAAATCGGGGAATCCGAGATACACGGGGACGAAGCCTGGGTGCAGTTGTGGGTCTCCTGGATTTCCGCCGCTCCTTTCGCCGAACCCTCCCGCAACGCCGGGCAGGCCCTCCTCGAGCGTCAGGAGGGAGGCTGGCGCATCGTCGAGATGCCGTACCCCTACGGAATGTGGAAGTACCCCGACTGAGGGGCATCTGCCTTTGCGGGCAGGGCTGGAACCCCTGCCCTGATGCCCTCAAGTCCGCAGAGCGGACTTCTTGCCCGCCAGCGGGGAGGGCAGTCCCTCGCGAGAGCGGCAAAGGCGAACATTGCGAATCCCCGCTCCCTAATCCCTGCTCCCTAATCCCTAATCCCCAATCCCTCCTCCCCGACCCGAAAGGACCCCTCTATGCGTACCCTCCGACGCCTGTACGTTTACGGCATCTCCCTGATTAGTCTGGAAGTCGTGCTCTGGGGGCTGATTGGCCTGCTGCGGACGATGGTCTCCCGGCAGGCGGTGGGGGGAACGGAGCAACTGGCGCAGGCCCTGGCCCTCATCCTGGTGGGCGTGCCCGTTTTCGGGCTGCACTGGTATCTGGCCCAGCGCGGGGCGCGGAACGAACCCCAGGAGGAACGTTTTTCCGTCGTGCGGGCTGTGTTTCTCTACCTTGCCCTCCTCTTCCTCCTGGTGCCGGTGGCGCAAAACACCCTGGCGATGGTCGGGCGCGGCCTGGCGCGCTGGTTCGACGTGCCCTTGAACCGTGCCCTCCTGGACGGTTCGCAGACCCTGAGCGACAATCTGATTGCCATTTTCCTCAACGGCGTTTTGGCGTTCTACTTCTTCAAAGTCCTGGAGGATGATTGGGCGGCCTTCACCCCTCCTGCCGTCGCCTTGCCCGTCGTGCGCCGCATCTACCGCTACGTGTGGGTGCTCTACGGACTGGGGATGTCTCTTCTCGGCGTCCAGCGGATACTGCGCTACCTGCTGGCGCTTCCCTCCCCCTCGCGGGCGGTCTCTCTCGGCGTGGCTTCGCTCTCCAACGGACTGGCGCTGCTGGTGGTGGGGCTGCCGGTGTGGTACTACACCTGGGGACGCGTCCAGCGCAGCCTCGCGAAGGACGCCGAGCGCCGTTCCCTGCTGCGGGCGATTGTGCTCTTCCTCCTGACCCTCTTCGGCCTCCTGATGACCCTGGGGGCAGGCGGGGCGGTGCTGGCTATCCTTTTCGAGAAGTTGCTGGGCGGATACACGACCTTGCCCGAACTCATAGGCGACATCGGCGGCCCGCTTTCGATGGCGCTTCCCATGCTGGGGGTGTGGGCGTATCACCGGGGCTGGCTCCTCCGCTCGCTGGATGCGTTGGAGAACCGCGGCTGGCGGGAGGGACTGGGGCATACCTATGCCTTGCTCCTCTCCCTGGCCGGGCTGGCCGCGACGGTCGGCGGGGCCGCCGTGCTGCTCTCCTTCCTCGTGGATGTCTCCGTGGGCGGCGTGCCGTGGGGGAGCGGGATGCGTGAGCGTCTCAGCGGGGGGTTATCCCTGGTGGCGGTGGGGCTGCCTTTGTGGGCTTACGCCTGGCGGGGGCAGCAATCCGAGGCTCTGCGAGAAGACGAGCGGGGCGCCCGCGCCCGGCGCTCCCTGCTGCGCCGCGGCTACCTCTACCTGGTGCTCTTCGTCGGCGTGATGGGGGGGATGGCCTCCGCCGTGCGCCTGCTCTTCGTGCTTCTCAATGCCTTCCTGGGAGGGGATTTCGCCGGATTTGGACGCGACTTTTTGGATAGTCTCCAGTTCCTGGTGATTTTCGGCGTTTTGTTGGGATACCACTGGAGCGTGCTTCGGACGGATTCCGCTATGGAAAAGGCCCCGCTGGCCCGCCGGTATGCGGATTTCCTCGTCGGGGTGGTCGGGGAAACGGGATTCGCCCAAGGGGTGGCAGACGCTATCCATCGGCGGGCCGCCCAAATCCCGGTGCGTCCCCTCGCGCCTCAGGGGGAGGCTATCCCTGAGGGCGTGCGTCTTCTCATTTTGCCGCGCTCCCTCCTGGTGAATTCTCCTGAAGACGCGCCCCCCGCCTGGAAATCCTTCGCCGGCCTCAAAATCGTCTTCCCCGACGAGACCCCCGGCTGGGTTTGGGCGCCGGACGGCAAGGACGTTGCCGGGATGGTGCAGCGCCTGGCCGAGGGAGAGCCTGCCGGCGGCGGGACGCGCCCCGTGTGGATGATTGTCCTCTACGTTTTGGGGGCGCTGTTCGGCCTGCAAATCGCCGTCAGTCTGCTGATGGCCTTGCTGGGGGTCTTCCTCGGCGGCTGAGTAGAGCAACTGCTTGCAGTTGCCCTACACGGCGAAATGCAGGACAACTGCCCGCAGTTGTCCTACGAAAGATTCGGAGCGACACCCTATGAGCATCATCGAAACCCATCATCTCACCAAATACTACGGCAAAGCCCGCGGCATCGTGGACGTATCGTTTGCGGTGGAAGAAGGCGAAATCTTCGGCTTCATCGGCCCCAACGGCGCC
>DRKV01000423.1 GCA_011051635.1 Chloroflexota bacterium
ACGGCCAGCAGGCCGCCTTTGCGGGTGCGGCGCATCTCCAGGAAAGGGTAGCGGCGCAGGTAGTCTTCCACAAAGGCGACAGCCTGCTCCGTGTAACCCGTCGGGCTGGGGATGTTGAGCAAGTCGGTCAGGAAGGCGAGCATTCCCTGCTCGTCAATCGGGGGAAGTGTTTGCATGTTACCCTCCGGGGGAAATTGGGCAATTCAGCCCTGGGGGATTGGGCGTTCAGCGGGCGGGAGTGGCTCAAATTGGCCGTCTCCCCCCTCTGCCCTGCGGACATCTCCCCCCGACGGGGGGAGAATCGGCCCCTGCCCCCTGCGGGGGAAGGTCAGGAAGGGGGAAAGCCGGTCCCTGCCCCCATTGGGGGAAGGTCAAGAAGGGGGAATGCCCGTCCCTGCCCCCTGCGGGGGAAGACCAGGAAGGGGAGAGAAGCGAAGCCCCTGCTCCTACAACCCCTCGAAGCGGCGGATGGCCTCCCGCCAGCGGTCAGGGAGGGGAATGGTGGCGCTGGTCCGGTAGTCGTAGGCCACCAGGACGGTCTCGGCGGAGGCCAATTCATCCCCCGTTTCGCCGTCCTGGATGGCGTAAACCATCGTCATACTCTTGTTGCCCAGGCGGGAAACCCTGACGCCGACGCGCACCTTCTGTCCCAGCAGAATGGGGGCCTTGTAAGTGATTTCCGCGGTCGCCAAAATGAAACCAATCGAGAAAAAAGAATGCCCGTCCCACAGGCCAAGCGCCTGGATGTAGCCGATACGGGCCTGTTCCAAGTAGGTGAGGTAACGGGCATTGTTGACGTGCCCCTGGGGGTCCAAATCCCCATAGCGCACGGTGATGTCCTGGAAGAATCGGAAAGCAGACATGGCGAGGATTATACCGCAACCCGGACGCGGTATAATCCCCCGCATGAACGAGCAAACTCCCATTCAGGCAACCTCCGAAGATGCCTCCCCAAAACGCAAGGGCGGCGCTCTTCGTTCTGTGTTCATCGGGTTGATATTGCTGCTCTCCATCGCCGCGGCCAGCGCGTACGCCGGCTACAGCAGCGGGATGCAGCAGCGCCAGGCGGCGGCGGCCACCCAGACAGCCGCCGACATCCAGCGGCAATACGAACTGGGATTGCAGGACATGGCAGCCAAACGCTACGACCTGGCGCGGCAGCGCTTCGAATTCGTCCTCGAGCAGCAGCCCGATTACCCCGGTGCGGTGGATAAATTGACCGAGGCGATGCTGGCGCTGAACGCCACCGCCACCCCCACGGTGGTTCCCACCCCCACCATCACCCCCACGCCGGATTTGCGCGGCGAAGAAGAACTTTTCTCCCAGGCGCAGGCCGCTTTGCGGGATGAAGACTGGGACACCGCCATCGACACTTTGCTCACTCTGCGCAAGCGCAACCCGGCCTACCAGACGGTCGAGGTGGACGACATGCTCTACATCGCCTTGCGCAACCGCGGCGTCCAGAAGATTTTGCAGGAGGCCGACCTGGAAGGCGGCACCTACGACCTGGCGCTGGCGGAACGCTTCGGCCCGCTGGATGCCGAAGCCAAAAGTTACCGCACCTGGGTCAGTCTCTACGTCACCGGGGCGAGTTTCTGGGAGATTGACTGGGGACAGGCGGCTTACTACTTCGGGCAGGTCGCGCCCCTGGCCCCCAATCTGCGCGATGCCTCCGGGATGACGGCTTCCCAACGCTACCTGATTGCCGTCCAGCACTACGCCGATTACCTGATGGACAACAAGGAGTGGTGCAAGGCGGAGGAGCAGTACCGCATCGTCCAGTCCCTGGGGGGAGACGTGGGCAAGAACCTGACCCGCGCCCACAACAAATGCTCCCCGCCGACACAAGCACCGCCTCCTGCCACTCCTACTCCGGAAGGCGCGCCGGAGAATCCCACCCCCACGCCAGAGAATTATCCCTGACCCGATGAACGATTCCGGCTATCCGCTGGGTTTCCTGTACTGGCTCCACATGCTGGCGACCCTGACTTGGCTGGGGATGCAGGCCGCCCTGGTTTTGTGGGTGCTGCCGCTTGGAAAGCGCTACCTCCCCTCGGAGGAGAAAACCGCCTTTGTGAGCCGCACCCTGAAGCAGGTGATGCCCTGGGAGTGGTTCAGCGCCCTGGTGCTGCTGGCAACCGGAATGTTCCAGATGAGCGCCAACCCCTACTACGGAGGCTTTCTGGCGATTTCCAACCGCTGGGCGTATGCCATCCTGGGGAAACACATCGTTTACGGGCTGATGCTAACCGTCAACGGAACGTTGAGCATGGTCTTCTTGCCCCGCTTGGAACGCGCCGCCCTGCTCTTGCAGCACGGACGCCCCGCCCCGGACGCCCCGGCAGCCGCACGGCGCACCGGGCAACTCTTGTGGCTCAACCTGGGGATGGGGGTTTTGGTGCTGGCCCTGACCGCCCTGGCCCGCGCCGCGTGAGGGAAGTTTGCAAGTGAGAAAGTATGCCAGTTTACAAGTGGGAAATGCCCATCACCTCATCACATCATCCCCTCACAGGCATACAGGCACACGCCCGCCGCCACCCCCAGGTTGAGCGAGGAAACGTGGCCGCGCATGGGGAGGCGCACGGTCTGGCGGCAGAGAGCCTGTTGTTCGGCGCTCAGGCCGCTGCGCTCGCTCCCCAGCAAAAGGACAAAGGGAGGCTGCGCGGCGCGTAAGACCTCCAGGCCGGCAGTCCCGCGGGCGGAAGTGCCGTACACGGAGTAGCCCTGCTCTCCGCTCCAGGCGGCAAAGGCGGCGAAATCCGTCTGCACGACGGGAACCCAAAAGAGCGCCCCCATGCTGGCGCGCACCGCGGTCGGGTGGGTGGGGTCTGCACCGCCGTCCAGGAGGAGCAGGGCGTCCGCACCGACCGCGTCCATCGTGCGCAGGACGGTGCCGATGTTGCCGGGGTCCTGGGGAGCG
Source organism: Chloroflexota bacterium (assembly GCA_011051635.1). Classification (GTDB taxonomy): domain Bacteria; phylum Chloroflexota; class Anaerolineae; order Anaerolineales; family DRKV01; genus DRKV01. The sequence goes on from DRKV01000423.1 coordinate 2,921, forward strand.
ACGAGGGCCACAACCCAGGGGGCATTCTGCGGGGAGAGCGACTCCAGGGGGCGGCGGGGCCAGCGGGCTACCGCCAGGATTCCCTGGGGGTGCTGCTTTTCCGCCAAGGAGGCGAAAACCTGCGGGGAAACGGGAACCGCCTCAAGGCCGCGCCGCCGCGCTTCTTCAATCAGGCGGTGAGCAAAAGGGCTGGTGAGCAAATCGGGGGCGTAGAACAAATCCGCAATCTCGAAGCCGCTTTCCAGGGCATCTCCCACCTGACGGATACCCTCTACCAAAAACAGGCCGCTTTCCCGGCGAAATTTGCGCTGCCGCAGGGAGCGAGCCTGCTTGATGCGGGGGTTGCGAAGGCTGGTAATCATGGTTGACGGGGAACCCAGGCGAGGATGGTCGTGCCGCTCCCCGGTTCGGAGGTGATTTCCACATCACCGCCTACTTTGCGCGCCCGGCGGTGCATGTTGGAAAGGCCGTGTCCCAGGGTGGTGCTCATGCGCCCCAAATCGAAGCCGCGCCCGTCGTCGCTGATTTCCAGCAAGACGCGCTCCGGCGTGCCCCACAAAGTGACCGAGGCTTTGGCGGCTTGGGCGTGTTTGGCGATGTTGGCAAGCGCCTCCTGGCAGATGTGAAACAAGGCCGTGGCGCTGGCAGGCGGCAAGGTTTCGAAATCCTCCTCCGGCAGGGAGAAGGCCAGTTCGGTGGTACTGTTGGCCCGAAATTCGTCCACCAGGCGCTGGATGCCCTGCGAAAGGGTCTCGCTATCCCGAAACTGGCGGGGACGCAGGTCGAGGATGTAGGCCCGGATGTCGCGGATGGCGCGGTTGAGGCCGTTGATGGCCTGGTCAATTTTCGCCAAGGCATCAAC
>DRKV01000424.1 GCA_011051635.1 Chloroflexota bacterium
CTCACATGCTCACCGTTGGCGTAAGAGAACCTTGGCGGCGGAAATCGGCGCTCGCTGGCTGCAAGATGTCGCCGAGGCGCGGGCATGAGCGATGAAGAAGCCATGCGCTTTTCCCTGCAAGCCAGCAGGCATCAGCGTAATCTGCGTTCTTGTTGCATTTCGTGAGTACTCCCGCATTTTCTCAACGCGAAGCCGCGAAGAAAAACGCGAACCCTCCCAAATTCCCGCCCCAACGAGTTCCCACCAAACCGCAGCAGCACCACCACAGGAGATGCCATGCCAACACCCTACGTTGCCCGGCGCGTAGCCGGATTGAAACCATCTGGAATTCGCAAATTCTTCGACATCGTCGCCACGATGGACGATGTCATCTCCCTGGGCATCGGGGAACCCGATTTCGACACCCCGCCCCACATCCTCCGGGCCGGCATCCGCGCCCTGGAGCAGGGCGCGACCCACTACACATCCAACGCCGGACTGCTGGAACTGCGGCAGGCCATCAGCGACCATCTGGAGAAACTCTACGGCGTGCGCTACAACCCGCAGGGCGAAATCACGGTCACGGTGGGCGTCTCCGAAGCCCTTTACCTGGCGATGACCGCCGTCCTCAACCCCGGCGAGGAGGTCATCATCCCCACGCCGTGCTTCGTCTCCTATCAGGCAGAGGTCATTCTGGCGGGCGGCGTGCCCGTGGAACTGCCCCTGAGCGTGGAAAACAACTTCCAGTTGAGCGCCGAGATGCTGGAGGCCGCCATCACCCCGCGCACCAAAGCCATCCTGATTGGCTACCCCAACAACCCTACCGGAGCGGTGGCCTCGCGGGAGGCCCTCCTGGAAGTGGCCCGCGTGGCCGAAGCCCACGACCTGGTGGTCATCTCCGATGAAATCTACGACCGGCTGGTGTACGGCGTGCCGCACGTTTGCTTCGCTTCTTTGCCGGGGATGAAAAAGCGCACCATCACCCTGGGCGGATTCTCCAAAGCCTACGCCATGACCGGCTGGCGCATCGGCTACGCCGCCGCTCCCGCCGAAATCCTGGGTGGTCTGATACGCATCCACCAGTACACCATCATGTCGGCCCCCACCGCGGCCCAGTACGCCGCTATCGAAGCCCTGCGGCACGGCGAAGAAGCCGTGGAATCCATGCGGCAGGAGTACGACCGCCGCCGCAAACTGATTGTCGGCGGACTCAACGACCTGGGACTGAGCACCATCGAGCCGCGGGGGGCGTTCTACGCCTTCCCCAGCATCGCCGTGACCGGCATGGACGAGGAGACCTTCGCCCAGAAACTGTTGGAAGAGGAGCGGGTCGCAGTCGTGCCCGGTTCCGCCTTCGGGCCGGGCGGCGAGGGCTACGTGCGCTGCTCCTACGCCACGGCTTACGAGAAAATCGAGCAGGCATTGGAACGCATGGCGCGCTTCATGCAGCGATATGGTTGAATGCCCCCCACCCCAACCCCTCCCCCGGTGGGGGAGGGGTTGGGGTGGGGGCGAAACCCGCCTGAAGACTGAAGACTGTTGGCAGCGAAAGCAGGTACAGCACCATGAACAATTCCCCCACCTGGATAGGCAAGAAACTCAAAGACCGCTACGAAATCACAGAATTGCTGGGGCAGGGCGGCATGTCCGCCGTGTATCTTGCCTACGACCCCAACCTGAAACGCGAGGTGGCCGTGAAACTCATCCACGCCCACCTCTCCACCGACCCGGAATTCGTGCGCCGCTTCGAAGCCGAGGCCGCCGCCGTGGCGCGCCTCAGCCACCCCAACATCGTGGATGTGTACGATTTCGACCACGATGGCGATACCTACTTCATGGTGCTGGAATACCTGCGCGGGGAGACTTTGCAGCAAAAACTGCGCCGCCTGAATGAATCAGACCGCCGCATGTCCCTCGAGGAAGTCATCGGCATTCAATCCCAAATCTGCGAGGCGGTGGACTACGCCCATCAGATGAACGTCATCCATCGCGACCTCAAACCCGCCAACGTGATGATTTCTCCCGAAGGCAAGGCCGTGCTGATGGATTTCGGCATCGTCAAAATTGTGGGCGAGCAGCAGCACACCGCCACCGGAACCGTCCTCGGCACGGCGCGCTATATGTCGCCGGAGCAAATCCGCGGCGACTCCATTGACCGGCGGAGCGACATCTACTCCCTGGGGGTCATGCTCTACGAGATGCTCAGCGGGCGGCCTCCCTTCGATGCCGAATCTGCCATGACGGTGATGCGGATGCACCTGGAGGAACCCATCCCCGACATCCGCGACACAGCCCCCGATGTGCCGGAAGCCCTTCTGGACATCCTCAACAAGGCGCTGGCGAAGTACCCCGATGCCCGTTACCAGACCGCCGGCGACCTGGCGGCGGATTTGCGGGCCGTGCTGGCGGCCTACCCCACGGAACGCAGCCGGATTCTCACGGGGAACGGGACTCTATCGGGGGTCGCGGCACCCGCTCAAAGGGAGTCCGCTCCCCCGAAGCCTGCGGGGCCGCCTCCCCCTTCCGGGGGCGCAGCAATCCCCAAAGATGCCGCTCCCCCTGAAAAGCGGCGCTTCTCCTGCGCTTTGATTGGCGGCTTGCTCCTGTTGCTGCTCCTGTGCGTCGGGGGCGCCCTCTTCGGAGTGCTGGCTATCAGAAAGAACAAGGCTGCCGGAAAAGTTACCGTCCAGATACAGCCTTCCACGGTGCGGGTTGGGGATGAATTTCAAATCACCGTCACCATCGAAAACCCATACAATCGCCCCCTGCAACTGGACGCGGTCGTCGTGCCGCTGCGCTTTGCCATGGAGGGCAAGGCCCAAAGCATCTCGCCCCAGCCGAAAGGCCGCAGCGTGGAGGAAGGAAAGGTGCGGCTGCTCTACGATACCGAAATCCCCCCCCGCGGCACGTACACCATCAACGTGCAGGCGCGGGCCGCCCTGCCCGGCGACCACGTCCTCCCCCTGGGGGTGGAGTTCGGAGAGAGTTATACCGAAACCCTGATACGCATTCTCGTTCAGCCGCCACAAGGAGGCAACAACCTGTCTCCCACCAGCCCCGCCCCGCATCCGGCAGGTAACACACCCCCAGCGGGACCCGCCGGGGGGCTGCCCACCAACGCCCCGCTGGGCAAGATTCCTTACGAGGCGGTAGTGCAGATTATCGCCGAGGTGGACGTGGACGGGCGCATCGAGGAAGGCTGGAGCGGTTCGGGAACCCTCCTGACGCCGGACGGCCTGATACTCACCAACGCCCACGTGGCCCTCTCGGACAAGTATTACCACGTGGAGGCACTCAAGATTGCCCTCACCACCAGCCAGGACAAGCCGCCGGAGCCGCGTTACTACGCCGAGGTGCTTCAGGCCGATGAAGACCTGGATATCGCCGTCCTGCGCATCACCACCGACCTGAACGGCAATCCGGTGGACCGCGCCAGCCTCAACCTGCCCTATGCCCCCCTGGGCAATTCGGACGCCCTCAACCTGGGCGACCCCATCACGATTCTGGGGTATCCCGGCATCGGCGGCGAGACGATTACCCTGACCCGGGGCGAGGTGAGCGGTTTCACCGCCGAGAGCGGACGCGGCAACCGGGCTTTCATCAAGACCTCGGCCACGATTGCGGGCGGCAACAGCGGCGGGCTGGCGGCCAACACCCGCGGCGAACTCATCGGCGTCCCCACCCAACTGGGCTACGGCGGCGACGACCAGTACGTGGACTGCCGCATCCTGGCGGATACCAACCGCGACGGGGTGATAGACGAAGACGATGACTGCGTGCCGACGGGCGGGTTCATCAACGCCCTGCGCCCCGTCAACCTGGCGAAGCCGCTCATCGAGGCCGCCTTGCGGGGCGAGGTCAACATTGCAGGCGGCGGCGAGAGCGCTCCTTCGCCCTCCGAGGAGATGCCCGCCAGCGGCGAGGTGCTTTACCAGGACGATTTCTCCTCCCCCAACAGCGGATGGGATGAATTCGAAGGCGATAACGGGAGCACTTTCTACGCCGACGGCGCTTACCACATCCAGGTGGATACCGAAAAATACTACGTGTGGGGCAACGCATCTCAGGAGTTCGACGACACCATCATCACCGTCCAGGCGCAGCCCGTCAAGCCGGTGGGGGATGCCGACTTCGGGGTCATCTGCCGCTACCGGGATACCGACAACTTCTACGCCCTGGAAATCTCCGAGGACGGCTACTACGCCATCTGGAAGCAGGAGAACGGCGAATTCGTCTCCATTGTGGAGTGGTCTGCCTCAGATGCCATCCCTACGGACGGTTCGCCGGTTACTATCCAGGCGGCCTGTACGGGCGACACCCTCATCCTGGCGGTCAACGACACCGTTCTGGCCGAGGCGCAGGACAGCGCCTTCTCGCACGGCGACATCGGCCTGCTGGCAGGCACGTGGGATACCGGCGGCGTGGAAATCCGGTTCGACAACCTGACCGTCTATGCCCCCTGAGCGCGCCTACGAGACCATCATCGGCCTGGAAGTCCATGCCGAGATGGAGACGGCCTCCAAGATGTTTTGCGGCTGCCCGGTGGTGGATGCAACAACCGCCGAGCCGAACACCGCCGTCTGCCCGGTGTGCAGCGGGATGCCGGGAGTGCTCCCCGTGGTCAACGAGCAGGCGGTGGAATACGCCCTGCGGGTAGCGCTGGCGCTGGAGTGCGAGGTCGCCGAGCGAAGCATCTTCGCCCGCAAGAATTACTTCTACCCCGATTTGCCCAAAGGCTACCAGATTTCCCAG
>DRKV01000425.1 GCA_011051635.1 Chloroflexota bacterium
CGATTTTGAGTCGTGCGCGTCTGCCAGTTCCGCCACTTCGGCATTGCATTGTGCTGCCAAGTATAACCAAAACAACCTATCAGGTCAAGAGAGATGAAACTAGGCATCGTAGGACTATCCCAATCAGGAAAAACGACCCTTTTCAACGCCCTGACACGCGGCGACCAGCCCACCACGATGAGCGGAGGCCGCTTCGAAGTGCATACCGCCGTGGTGGACGTCCCCGACCCGCGGGTGGAGCGCCTTTCCGAGATGTTCCGTCCCCGCAAGACCACCTTCGCCAAAGTGACCTATGCCGATATCGCCGGTCTGGAAAGCGGCTCCGGTTCCCGGCAGGGTTTTCCCGGCCCGGTGCTCAACCAACTTTCCCAGATGGACGGTTTCATCCACGTGGTGCGCTGTTTCGACAACCCAAGCGTACCCCATCCTTTTGGCGAAGTCAACCCTCAGCGTGACCTGGAAGCCCTCGATTCCGAATTCCTGCTCAACGACCTGATTCTCGTCGAGCGCAAGCAGGAACGCTTGCAGGATGAACTTCGCAAGGGAGGCGGGCGCAAGAAGGAAGAAATCCAGCGGGAAATCGCCCTCTTCGAGAAATTGCACGCCGTTTTGGAGGCCGAGAAACCCCTCCGCACCCTGGAACTGGACGCCGATGAAGAGAAGATTCTCTCCGGTTTCGGGTTCTTGACCCGCAAACCCGTCCTGGTGGTGCTCAACCTGGGAGAAGGCGAATCTCCCCCCGAAATTACCTATCAATGGCCTCACAGCGCCCTGGTTCCCCTGCAAGGGCAACTGGAGATGGAACTGGCGCAACTCTCCCCCGAAGAAGCCGCCATGTTCATGGAAGAATACGGCGTGGAAGAACTCAGCCTCTCGAAGGTCATCCGCCTGTCCTACGATTTGATGGGGCTGCAATCCTTCTTCACCGTCGGCGAGGATGAGGTGCGTGCCTGGACGGTACGCCGCGGCGCGTCCGCCGTGGAGGCAGCCGGAACCATCCACTCCGACCTGGCGAAAGGCTTCATCCGCGCCGAAGTGATTTCCTACGCCGACCTGATTGCCCTGGGGAGCATGGCCGAAGCCCGCAAACAAGGCAAACTCCGCCTGGAAGGTAAGGAATACCCCGTCCAGGACGGCGACATCCTCCACATCCGTTTCAACGTGTGAGACGGGTGTTATAATCGCATCATCCCCAAGAAAGACCTGACGGGTTTTTAGAAACCCGTCAGGTCTCCTCCCCCACCCCTCCCCCCCAGACCTGACGGGTCTCCGAGACCCGTCAGGTCTCCACGCCCAACCAAAGGAGAAACCTCATGGCCGAAAGAGAAGACCGCGAACTGGAAGCCTGGGAAGTAGAACGCGGCGCCCGCAAAGGCGTTTCCCGCCCGGCCCCCAAGAAAGCCTCCCCACCCGAACCGGAGTACATTGCCGAGCACACCCTGGCTCCCGATGAGACCCTCAGCCATCTGGCGCTCAAGTATTACGGCTCTGCCGTCAAAGAGAAGTGGATGGTGATTTACGAAGCCAACAAGGATGTCATCGGCGACAACCCCAACCACGTCCGACCGGGAACGGTGTTGAAAATCCCCAAACTGCCGTAAAGCCGTATCCCCAGCCTCCGCCCCGGCGGGGGCTTTTTGCACCGGAGCGCAACAATGAGCAACGCATATTCCCAAACCCGTTGGAGCCTGGACGACCTCTTTCCCCGCGACGACGCCCAGGCGGTGGAACGCGCTTTCACCGAACTGGAAGCCTCCGTAGCGGCTTTCGAAACCCGCCGTGCATCTCTCGGTCCCGAGATTTCCACTGATGATTTCCTCGCTATCCTGCGCGCCTACGAGGCTATTCACAAACAGGCTTACCGCCTCTACAACTTCGCCAGTTTGTGGTTCTCCGAGGATACGCAAAATCAGGAGGCGCAAACCCTGCTTGGCCGCGTCGAGCAATTCTTTGCCACCCTCCAAAACCGCACCCTGTTCTTCTCTCTGTGGTGGAAGGGCCTCGACGACACTAACGCCGCTCGTCTGATGGCTGCTTCCGGCGACTTTGCCTACTTCCTGGAAGCGATGCGCAAGTTCAAGCCGCACACGCTCTCCGAAGCGGAGGAAAAGGTCATCAACCTGAAGGATGTCAGCGGGGTGCAGGCCCTTCAGCGCATCTACGACACGATTACCAACCGCTACACCTTCCGCGTGGAGGTGGACGGCGAGGAACGGGAACTGACCCGCGGGGAACTCATGTCTCTGGTGCGCACCGCAGACCCCGATTTGCGGGCGCTGGCCTACGAGGAACTGTACCGCGTTTACGGCGAGGACGGCAGTTTGCTGGGGCAGGTTTACCAGACCATCGCCCGCGACTGGTACAACGAGAACATCACCCTGCGGAAGTTCGCCTCTCCCATCAGCGCCCGCAACCTGCACAACGACCTCCCCGACGAGGTGGTGGATACCCTCCTTGAGGTCTGCCGCCGCAACGCGCCCCTCTTTCAGCGCTACTTCCGCCTCAAGGCGCGCCACCTGGGGATGGACAAATTGCGCCGCTACGACATTTACGCTCCCGTCGCCCGTACCGAGAAGACCTATTCCTTCGGGCAGGCCGCCGAGATGGTCTTCGAGGCGTACACCCGCTTCGAGCCGCGTCTGGCATCTCTGGCGCGGCGGGTCTTCGACGAAAACCACCTGGATAGCGAAGTCCGCAAGGGCAAGCGCGGCGGGGCTTTCTGCGCCACGGCCACCAACGACCTGACCCCCTGGGTGCTGGTCAACTACCAGGGCAAGCCCGCCGACGTGGCGACCCTGGCGCACGAGTTGGGACATGCCGTCCACAGTTTGCTGGCCCAGGAACACACCCTCTTCACCCAGCATCCCGTCCTGCCTTTGGCCGAGACGGCTTCCACCTTCGGCGAGATGCTCCTGGTGGATTACCTCCTCGACGGCGAGCAGGATGAGAGCGTGCGCCGCGACCTCCTCTTCCGTCAGGTGGATGACGCCTACGCCACCATCATGCGGCAGGCCTTCTTTGCGCTCTTCGAGAAGGAAGCCCACGCTCTGATTCAGGAGGGGGCTTCGGTGGACAGCCTTTCCGAGGCTTACATGCGGAATTTGCACGCCCAGTTCGGCGACGCCCTGGATGTGGCCGATGCCTTCCGCTGGGAGTGGGTTTCCATCCCCCACATTTACCACGTACCCTTTTACGTCTACGCCTACGCGTTCGGGCAATTGCTGGTGCTCTCCCTGTACCAGCAATACCGCGCCGAAGGAGACGCCTTCAAGCCGCGTTACCTGGAGTTGCTGGCCGCGGGCGGCTCCAAAGCCCCGTTGGAAATCCTGGCGCAGGCCGGCATTGACGCCCGTCAGGCCGCGTTTTGGCAGGGCGGCTTCGACGTGATTGCCAATCTGCTGGACGAATTGGAGAGGATGCCTGTAGCATGACCCGCATCAACTGGTTTGGCGTCTGGCAGGCGGGGGAGGCGGCTTTGCGCCGTTGCGGGGAGGATGCCGAGAGCGAGAAAGCGTGGGCGGAGATTGATGCCCTGATGCGCCGCCGCGCGCTGGAGCCGCCGGACGACTTCCTGCGCGCCGCGGCTGCCGCCCTGGACGGTTTGGGCAGCGAGACGGTGCGGCGCTATGCCCAGGTGTGCGATGCCCTGGCCGACCGTTTTGTGGACGGTTCTCTCTCGGAATCGGCGCTGCTGGACTTGACGGAGCGGATGGATACGGAACAACTTCCCCCGCAGTTGCGTATGCTCGGAAAACTGCTGCGCTCGTGGGGCGCGCTGCAACACGCCGAAGGCGGGCAGGGTGGGCTGCTCTCCCTGGGACTGGATTTGCTGGAAGCCCCGCCGGAGAAGCGCTACACATTGGCCGCCCGCCTGTTCGTCTCGCGTTCTCCACTGGCGGATGGGGGCGCGCTGGAACGCACCGCCACCTGCCTGACGGAAGCCCTCCTGCGGGAGATTGCCCGTCAACGGGGCGGTTTTATCGGGTAACGCGGGCAACTGAAAGGGGGTCAGCCTTCTGTGGAGTCCTCGGGGGGCGCGGAGGCCTCCAGGGCCGGGTCTTCTTCGGAGCGGCGGTCCAAAATCTGCATCTGGCTGGCAATCACTTTGGTGAAGTAGCGCGTTTGTCCGTCTTGCTCGTAGCGGTCGGTGTGCAGGCGTCCTTCCACATAAACCAGCCGTCCCTTGCTCAGATATTCCTGGCAGATTTCGGCCAGACGCCCCCAGGTTTCGATATTGAACCAGTCGGTGGCTTCTTTTGGTTCCCCGTCGCTGCCTTTCCACCGCCGGGTGACGGCCACGCTGAAGGTGGTGTATTGCTTCCCTGTGGGGGTAAAGCGGGTTTCGGGGTCTCTCCCCAGGTAGCCAATCAGTTGGACACGGTTCAAGCCGGGCATGTTTCCCTCCTTTGAAACAGGTGTGTGGGACAGGTGCGGTACAATTGCCCGCAACGCGGGCGTCGGTTTCAGTGTAGCGAAAACGCCGCCCTTGTCAATAGGTATCGTAGGACAACTGCGAGCAGTTGTCCTACTACGAGGAGGTGGTATGTACTTTGCTATCGAGGGCGTGATTGGGGTAGGCAAGACCACCCTCAGCCGTCTGCTGCAACCGGCTTTCAAAGCGCAGTTGTTGCTGGAGAAATTTGAAGAAAATCCATTTTTGGCAAAATTTTATGAGGACAGGGCGCGGTATGCCTTCCAAACGCAGATTTTCTTCCTCTTGAGCCGCTACCATCAGCAGCGGGAGGTCGTTCCGGCTGCGCTCAAGAATGAGACGCCTTTGATTGCCGATTACGCTTTCGAGAAGGATGCCCTGTTCGCTCAAATCAACCTTCAGGGGGATGAATTGGAGACCTATCGGCAGGTACATGAGGCCCTGGCGGAGAAGATTCCCGTCCCCGATTTGGTTGTGTATTTGCGCGCCAGCACCGATGTGCTCATGCAGCGTATCGCCATGCGCGACCGGGCGTACGAGCGTGAAATGGAGTGGGAATACATTGACAAACTCAACCGCACCTACGAGGAATTTTATCGCCAGCGGCGATGGCGCGCCCCTGTGCTGGTCATCGAGACCGATACCCTGGATTACGTCCGCAATCCGGAAGACCTGAAATGGGTGGAGAACCGCATCCGCCAGACTTTGCGCCTGCCGCCTTTCCAATCGGCCTTGTTGCTTGATGAGGCCTGAGGAGACACCATGCGTATTACTCTGGAATTACTACAAAAATATGCTGCCCAGTACGTCGAAAGCCGCACGCAGCAGGAGCACGGGATTGTGTCCGCTTTTTTGGCGGGCAGCATGGTGGACGGAGATGCCTTGTGGTGCGAGGTCCCCGATATTGACCTTGTGGTTGTACACAACTTCCTTCCGGAGGTGCCGCGGGAGATTGTCCCCCTCGTGAACGACGTGCATCTTGATATTCGGCATTACGACCGGCAGCGTTACGAGCCGGCCCGGCAGATTCGCGATGATGCCATCCTGGGGCCGACGGTGTACGCGGGCCGCGCTCTCTACGACCCCTTGCACTTCTTCGATTTCGTGCAGGCCAGCGTCCGTTCCCAGTACGACCGCCCGGAGCGGGTGTACCGTCGCGCTGCGCCGCTGCTGGATGAAGCCCGCCAGACGTGGTTTACCTTGCAGGGGGAGGCTTTTTCCCCCGATTTTCTGGAGAAGTATCTGGACGCGGTGGGGAACGCGGCGCGCTCCCTGGCGGCCTTGCTTGGGATAGCGCTCACGCCGCGGCGTTTTGCTCTCCTTTACCGTCGCGCGGCGATAGATTTGGGCAACGAGGGGGTGTTTTCGGGCTTTTTGGGGATGCTGGGCGGCAATAACGCCAGCGGGGAGGATGTGGTCGCCTGGCTTTCTCCCTGGGAATCGGCCTGGAAAGAAATTGCCGCCTCCGGGGAGGCGGCGGAGTGGTCTCTGCCTCGCCTGGCGTATTTCCGCAGCGGGATACAAACCTTGTTACGGAAGGAGACGCCCCAGATGGCGTTGTGGCCTCTGCTGACTACCTGGACGAGCCTTGCGCGGTTGGGAACGGGGCGTGCGGAGTGGGAGGCGGCCTGCCGTGCTTTGAGGCTGGATATCCCCCAGGAACGGTTGACCGCACTCGACGCTTACCTGGACACCGTCGAGGAGATTCTC
>DRKV01000426.1 GCA_011051635.1 Chloroflexota bacterium
GAGTTGGGCCTCAGGTTGTTGCTGCCGGAAGCGTTGAATTCCAATACGGTTACTTCGGTTTTCTTGCCGGAAGGAATTGACGTGGCCGATTTCATCGATGAGATGGAAGAGAATGGCTATGTTCTCTATCCGGGTAAGGGCCATTTCTTCGATGAAAATATGTTCCAGGTGGCGAATATGGGCTGGCTTACCGAGGAGGATTGCCATCAACTTCTGCGGGTATTGGCCCGCGTCATTGGCAAATAGGAGCAAAAGCCCCGCGCCATCCAGCCCAAGCCACAGCAACCCAGGCGGAAATACAAAACGGAAAGCGAATTTCGCTTTCCGTTTTCTTCTGGCGGGGCCGGTTCGTATCCGGGGAAAACAGGTCGGCATTTCTGGCGCAGAAATTGTGAAACGCAAAGACGCCGAGACGCAAGGAGATGCTTTGGGGGGTGCGGGATGGGTAACTCAACGCCTGATGCCGCTGATTTGGAGATGCTTTGGCATTTTCCTCGGCGACTTTGCGCCTTTGCGGCTCTGCGTCGAGAAACACAATGTGTCAACCAGGGCGGATGGGAAAAGCGACATCGAGATGCCGCACTCCAAATCCATTCGCGGCCCCATTCGTGCCCATTCGTGTTATTCGTGGCTCCATTCGTGTCTATTCGTGTCCATTCGTGGACTAGGGGCTGCGGTCGTACAGGCGGTAGTAGATGCTGTACATCTCGTAAATCCCGCGGATGTAGTCGCGCGTTTCGGGGTAGCGGATGATTTCGAGGAACAGGTCGGGGTCGCCGCCGGAGAGGTTGTGCCACACGCCGGCGTTGCCCGGCCCGGCGTTGTAGGCCGCCAGGGCGGTGTACAGGTCGCCGCCGAAGGCCTCGCGCTGCCGGGCCAGGTAGGCCGCACCGAAGCGCACGTTCACCAGGGGACGGTACAAGTCTTCGGGGGTGTAATCGGGGGGCCAGCCCAGCAGTTCGGCGATGTACGCTCCCGTGGAAGGGACAATCTGCATCAGGCCGCGCGCCCCGGCTGCGGAACGCACGAAGCCCTCGAACAAACTCTCCTGCCGCGTCAAACTGAACAGGAAGAGGGGATGAAAACCGTTCTCCTGCGCCGCGGGGATGAGCAAATCGGCGTAGTAAGTGCCGAAGCGCAGGCGGTTGAAGTAACGCGGGGCCTCCATCGTGGCGGCGTCGTCCATCCCGGCCAGGGTGAGCACCTGCCGGGCGGCGTAGATGCCGGAGCGGTACAGCCCCAATTCGATGAGGGCGTTTGCCAGGCGGTAGGAGGCTGCCGGGTCGTCCTGCACGGCGCGGCGCAGGGATTCCAGTTCGCCGCGGGCCTGCTCGTAGAGGCCGAGTCGCCACAGGAGCGCGCCGCGCTCCCAGCGGGGGTCGGCGGCCAGGTCGCCGAGAGTGTGCAGGTCGGTCTCGGGGGGCAGCCCGAAGGTGCGGATGAGCCAGGCTTCGGCTTCGGCGCGCTCGGCGGCGCGGTCGAAACTCAAATCGTAGGCCTGCGGGGGGGAGAAAGGCGGACGCCCGGCCAGCAGGTCGCGGGCGCGTTCGCTGTAGTAGCCGGTGGGGTCGGCCTGGGCGGCCTGCTCCCAGTAGGCGCGCGCTCCGGAGAGGTCGCCGACGGCCTGCTGCACCTTTCCGAGCCACAGGAGGGCCGCGGCGCGGTCGCCGGGAGCCTCGGCGGTGTTGGAGAGTTTCAGGAAGGCGGCCTGCGCCTGCGGGAACTGCCCTCCCCGATAGTAGGAGACCCCCGAAAGGAGCAGGGCGCGGGGAGCCTGGGGGCTGCGGGGATATTGGGTAGCGAGAGCACCCCAAAGGGAGCCTGCTCCGGGTAAATCTCCGGAGCGTTCGGCTACTCTGGCGGCGTCATCCAAAAATTGGGGGGCGCGGGAATCTTCGGGATTCTTCTCCACGAAATCCAGAAAAGTGGCGATGGCGGCTTCGTAATCTTCCAGGTACGCCCATTGCGTATAGCCAATCTGTTCCCAGGCGTCGGCCAGGTAGGGACTCTCGGGGGTGTTGTCGAGCACCCATTGCCAGGAGAGGATGGCTTCCTGGTACGCGCCGCGGTCGCGGAGTATCAGGCCGCGGTAGTAGCGGGCGAGCGCTTTGCGTTCCAGGTCGCCGGGGGCGGTGATGGAGCGGTCGAAGGCGGCCAGGGCGACGCCCTCCTGCCCGGCGTAGTAATCCACCAGGCCGCGCTGGGCATCCTCCACGGCGTATCCGGCGTTGACCAGTTCCACGAGGGCGGAGTAGGAATCGTAGGCTTGGGGGTAGTTTTCCACGGCCTGGAGGTAGCGGGCGAAGGCTTCGTCGCGGTTGCCCAGGGTGCGGTAGATGTTGCCGCTGAGGAAGAGGGTTTGGGCTTTGGTGTAGTCGTTGCCGGTCTGGGCGAAGATTTGGTCGTAGAGCGCCAAGGCTTCGCTGTACTGGCCGTTGGCGGTGTAGGCGGCGGCCAGTTGGAGGCGCTCGTTTTCCCGCGTCCCGGCCCGCCCGGCCTGGAGCGCCTGCTGCCAGGCTTCCGCGGCGGCGGGATAGTCTTCGGCGGCGGTGAGGGCCGCCCCGCGCAGGGCCTCCAGGTAGGCGGCGATGGAGGGCATCAGGTCGGCGCAGCGGGCGTAGGTCTCGGCGGCTTCGGGGTAACGCTCCAGGGCGGCGTAGGCGCGTCCCAGGTGGAAGCAGGCTTCTCCCCGGCGGGGGTCGTCGGGGTAGGTCTCGGTCAGGGTGTGGAGGGTGTCCAGGGAGGCGGCGTACTGGCCGCGGTTGTATTGGACGCGGGCGATGCCCAGGAGGGCCGCGGCGCGGATTTCGGCCTCGGCGCTGGTCTCCAGGGCGGTCTGGTAGGCGTCCAGGGCGGCGTCCCAATCGCCGTTGAAGAGAGCGTGGTCTCCGCTGGCGATGCGCGCCGCCGGGATGGGGCTTGGTGTGGGGGTCGGGCGGGGCGTCGGGGGGGCGGTCTCCGCCGCGGGCGGGGTCACGCCGGGGGGCAAGGCGGTGATGGGGACCTCGAAGGGGTTCTCGGGGACGGGGTCGCGCTGCGGCAGGAGGCAGCCCGCGGCCAGCAGTCCCAGGATGAGCAGGGGGAGGAGGCGTTTCATGCGGCTGACTATACCCGTAAATGCGGGGAACGTCAAACGGGGGGCGGATGGTGGACGGTGGACGGTGGACGGTGGACGAGGGACTACGGACGACAGACCACTGAGTGCTGACGCCTGACTGCTGACCACCGTCCACTGGCTATTGACCGCTGACGCCAGGCGATGGGCTGGCACTCAACGCATCAGGCCGTCGTAGGGAATTTGCAGGCAGGCTTTGGCGAATTCTTCCGTGTTGCGTCCGTTCAGAACGATAGCGGGAATTTTGTGCTCTGCCAGCAGGGTGGCGAGGCCGTGCACGGTAGCCCAGAGGCTCAAAGCGAATTGCAAGGGGTCTCCCGGCACGATGGCCTGGGCCGCCTGCCCCGCGGCGATGGTCTGCACCAGGAGGGTAAAGGAATCGCCGGCGTCTGGCTGGCACGTTTCGGGAAAATCGCCGAACATGACGCGCAGGTGGTGGGGGTGTTCCAGGGCGAACTGGATGTAGGCCCATCCCAGGGCTGTCAGGCGGGAGCGATAGTCGTCAGGAGGGGAAGCGGCAAGGGCCTGGCGCATCCTGGCCTCCAGTTCCCGGTAGCCTTCTTCGGCAATCGCAGCGATGAGGGCCTCCTTGTTGGCGAAGTGCCGATAGGGAGCGGTATGACTCACCCCGGCCTTGCGGGCTGCCTTCCGCAAACTCAAGGCGCGGCTGCCTTCCTGCTCCAGAATCTCCAGACCGGCTTCGATGAGTGCCTGGCGCAAGTTTCCGTGGTGGTAGGGGGTGTCTTTTGCTGTTTGGTCGGGCATTCGTTTTCTCCCGGATGTCGAGGGGGAGGGCGGCGGAAGTTGGTCTGTGTTGCCGGGGTGCAAGCGGATGTTGTAGAAAGCGGCAGTGAAACTGCACCAACATCTGCGAAGCCGCCCGTCGGCGGCTGGAATCCAACCTGCGAAGGCAGGTTTCGCAATTGTTGCTGTGACTTTAGCCGCCAGGGCTGAAACGCATCTACAGGATTTGCTTGCACCTGGGTTTCCTCCGAAGGTAGTTGACAGCGTCAACATTGTGTCGTAGAATGATGACGCTGTCAACATTATACCCTCAAAGGAAGGAAACCATGTCCTACAAAAGAGTCATTCTTGATGCCTTCGGCGGTCCTGAGGTTTTGCGCGTTGTGGAGGAAAGCGTCCTCCCTGAACCCGGAGTGGGCGAAGTGCGCCTCAAAGTCCTGGCGACCAGCGCGACCTTTACGGATACGATGATACGCAAGGGGATTTACTTTGGCTTCAAGGAAAAACCGCCCTTCTCGCCGGGCTACGACGTAATTGGCGTGGTGGACAAGGTCGGACCGGGCGTCAGCGGTTTCACCCCCGGGGAGCGCGTGGCGGATTTGACGGTTTATGGAGCCTATGCGGAGTACATCCTGCGCCCCGCCTCCTCGCTTGTCCCTGTCCCTGCCGGGCTGGACTCTGCCGAGGCGGTCAGTCTCGTTCTCTCCTATGTCACTGCTTACCAGATGCTCCACCGCGTCGCAAAGGTGCAGCGCGGGGAGCGTATCCTCATCCACGGGGCGGGCGGTGCGGTCGGGACGGCGATGCTCCAACTGGGGGGGCTGCTGGACCTGAAAATGTACGGAACGGCCTCCGCCGCCAAGCGGGAATTGGTCGAGCGTTTGGGGGCGGCGCACGTCGACTACACCAAAGAGGATTTCGCGGTTCGCATCCGTTCCGAGGGCGGCGTGGACGCGGCCTTCGATGCCGTCAGCGGAGAAAACTTCAAACGCTCCTTCCACTCCCTCAAAAAGGGCGGAATTCTGGTTGCTTACGGCATGTACGCCAATGCGATGGGGCAAGGGGGGAATCCCCTTGTAGATTTTGCAAAAATTGCCCTCTGGAATCTCCTCCCTAATGGGCGCAGAGCCTCTATCTACTCCATCGGCGGGATGCGCCAGAAGCACCCCGACTGGTTCAAGGAAGATTTGAGCGCCCTCTTTAGCCTCCTGGGGGCGGGGAAGGTCAAACCC
>DRKV01000427.1 GCA_011051635.1 Chloroflexota bacterium
CGGAATTTGAATTTGTTCAGGATTTCCTGCACGTTGGGCGAAAAACCGTCCAGATAAGCGCGGAAGTCGGCTTCCAGTTGCTGGCTGGTAGCGCGGCTGCGCAAGTCGCGCAGGGCGAAGGGCGACGTGTTGTAAAAAGCCTGCCCAGCTGCGCTTTGCAGAGCGCCGTCCTGGTTGACGATGTCGGCGGCGTCCATTTGCTTCTTGACGTCCAGAACCTTCGCTTTTATCGGCTCCAGGACCGCGTCCAGCCGCCGGATGACGGTCATCGGCAGGATGACATCCCGGTATTTACCGCGCACGTAAATATCGCGCAGCACGTCATCGGCAATGCCCCAGATGAAGTTGGTAATCCAATGGATTTCAGTACTCATAAATCTCCCTGGTGCGCGTGCATGACGGCAGTCACGTTTCTTGGAGTATTCCGTCGCGATGAAACAAGTATACCCAAGAATGTCCCATCTGCGGCAATTTTTATTCGCCCCCGCGCAAAACACAACAGCCTGCGATGCCGCAGGCTGTTCTTTGTGGGCCCAGCAGGATTCGAACCTGCGACCGAGCGGTTATGAGCCGCCTGCTCTAACCACTGAGCTATGGGCCCGGAGGAAGAAAGCCGTCTTCTGTGGTTCGGGGTCGCGTGCGCCCTCCAACAGAGACGGCCAAGAGCGGGAGACGGGATTCGAACCCGCGAATGTCGGCTTGGAAGGCCGATGCCTTACCACTTGGCGACTCCCGCATGAAGCGCCCCCATTTTACTGCCTGCCTGCCCCACGGTCAAGGATGTCAGCGGGCAGGGCTGGAACCCCCACCCTGATGCCATCAAGTCCGCAAAACGGACTTCCCACCCACCAGCGGGGGAGTTCCAGTCCCCACCATCAGCGCCCGGTGCACGTCGCCAGGAGACGGCGGTTCGGGTTAACGCTTTGGAGTGCGGCATCTCGATGTTGCTCTTTCTCCTTTGCCCGGCATCCCCGCGAGGCTAGTTGCCGGAGCAATCCCGCCGGGGAGCAAGGCCCGCGCCGCCGCAAGCGCGGAGGCGCTTGGGAGTCACCTCCCAATCGAAAGGAGCCATGCCAGGAGCGAGAGAGAACGTCCCTCCTCGCGCAAAATCCCGGAGGTTTGATTGTCCCATCCCGCTATTTCACGTTGACCCTGAGTTTTTGGAACGTATGCGACTGCCCAGGGTGTTGTTTATTTGGCCTTCGGTTGTACCCACAAGCGTTTCAGGCTGAGATAAAAGCCCATAGCCAGAAAAGCGATGCCCACATACGCCATCAGCGCATTTTGCAGGATTTGCAGAATGACGCCCATAAAAATCATCCCCGCAGCCACGCCCAGGTCGGATTGGGATGCTTTCCCAATATCGAAGAGCGAAAGACTGAGGGCGGTAATAGCCAGGGCCTCGATGCCGATGACGAATATCTGCGAGTCGGGGTTAGTGAGAACGTAGGGCATCACCGCACTTGCTGCCAGTAGCAGGGCAGCGATGGCCCATTTGGTGTATCCGGTGGCTTGATAGAGACAAATAAGTGCAAAGGCAAAACCGATTTTGCCCAGCGCCCAGACCAGAATGAGCATCGAGCGCACCAGTTCGGGCAGATTCAGGTCGGGCATAGCCAGGTTGAGCGAGATGAAAAAAGCCAGCGCCAGGGCGTAGAACAGGCCCAGCCCCAGACTGATAGTAAGCCAACCGATGCACCGATTGATTTTTGCTTGTTCAACGGGGATTCTTTTTTGGTTCTCTTGCTTTCCTGACATGAATATCTCCCAGATGCGTGGCGGTATATGATACGGGCGCTCCACCTGTGGATAGAGCGCCCGTGCCGTTGCTGCGGGTAGAAAGTAGCGGCTAGACTTTCGTCGCCTGATTATACAAATCGCGCTCGATTTCGTCTATGTGAGCCAGTTTACCTTCTTTCTCCAGTTTATTCAAGCGGGCGATGTACATATCTTCCGAATTCATGCTCAGCAGGTCTTTGGGCTGCACGCCGATGTTCTTGGCGCCGCGGCGCAGGGTCCAGAAGAATACCCACAACCAGAACGCTGCCCAAAGGAACCAAATCAGTGCCTGGATGGCTTTGCTGCCAGGCGCCACCAGCGCCGGGAAGAATGTCGTGGGAGCATAAGGCGCAGAAGCCATCAGACCATCCCAGAAATCCCGGGCCAGGGTGTAGGGCAGGTAGCCCACATAGAAGAAGGGCCAAATCAGCAGACCAGTCACATAGAGCAAACCGGTGCGGCCATAATTGCGGAATTCGCAACCCAGCATCAGCACTGTGCCGAAGCCCAACAGGAAGCCGCCGAAGAGGTCCATGGGCAGCGTGGTTTGCACGCGAATGCTGTGGGAACTGATGCCCACGGTGTGGAACTCGGGCCCGACATAGTTAGCGGCGAACGCTTCGCTGGCCCAATTGTGGCCTTCCATGATGTTGAAAAAGGTGAAGCCGATAGCCATTACTGTAGCCACAATGGCAATATGCAGGGCCAGCGCTCCCAGGGGTTGATAAGAGAGCATGACCGTGCGCAGGGAGTAGGGCATTCCCCAGCGGTTGGCGCCAACATCTTCGCCTTTTTCCATCTCGCGGCCCAACTCGAAGTTGATGATGCCGCACTCTGTGCCGAAACCGGTCTTGGCTACAGCCGAGCCTAACAGAATACCGACGATGACCAGCATAATGATGTTGCCCAGATTCCCACCGGTCAACATGCCGCCGGCGATTTTCGTCTTGGACAGCGTTTCTGCCCATCCCATCTGGATGGCGTAATCATTTCCGGCAAATGCCATGTAGATGACCACCAGCAAGATGATACCCAACACCACATACAAAATCATGGAGAGCATAGATGGTTTGGTGCTCTCTCCCAGGGTCAGTCCATCGGCCCAGCCTCGTTTTTTGGCCTCGGCCACATACCATTTCGTTTCCTGACTCTTGAAATACTGAGCAAGGTTGAGTTTTCGTAATAAGATGAATGCAATTAGCGCCCCAATCGTTGCCATGAACATCACCACCCAACTCTTGATGTTCATGGCTGCCCAGCCGCCCAATAGATGGTGCAGCGTACATCCGCCTGCTACGCGGGTGCCCCAGGCAAAGAAAAAGGCGCCAAACGCCGTGGCGATGAGCGTGCCCTTGGGGTAACGCACCCAACTGCGCATTTCGCCCTCCAGCCAGGCCATCACCAGCGCCGCAATGAGCGCCCCGATGATTACCCATTGGATAGCGGGTTGGTAGTCCGGTTTGGTGGCGATGAGTGAGTGTCCGAACAGGGTACTCTCCACGCCCGCTAACATCCGGGCCATGCCGCTGGTCACGCCAACAAACTTGTGTTTGGGGTGCCCCAGGGGTAATAACGTGTAGTTGATGACCTCTGCGGTTGCGGTCATCAAACCGGCGGTCCACCACGGCCATTGCTTCTTAAGCCACGAGCCGCTGTTATGATTCTTGATAACAGCCATACCACACCTCCTGTCGAGTAAAGTGATTGGGAAGGGAAAAAGTAATCTAATCTCTACTATAACGGGTTGATGATAATTGAGCCATTGCGGATTTATTATGGATGACATAAGGAAAAGGTTATGGATATACCCCTTCTGGACTTGTTGACATTTGTTTTTACATACAAAGCCGGTTACAATAAGTTCAATGTACTGATGCGCACTGCCCGTTACTAAATCCCTATGTTTAGTCTTCATCAGGTGAAAATTTTTCTTACGGTGGCTACCGAGGGGAGTATCAGTCGCGCGGCGGAGTTGCTTTATCTCTCTCAACCTGCTGTGAGTCAGCATATTCGCTCCCTGGAAAAAGGTATGGGAGCAGAATTATTGGTGCGAGGCCGTCGCGGTGTCACTTTGACCCCGGCAGGCGAGACGTTTCTGAAATACGCGCAGGAATTGCTGCAACTCTCGCGCGAGGCCCGCGAGGCCACCCAACTCGCTGCAACCAGCCGCACTTTGCACCGCTATCTGCATATTGGCGCTACACCCGGCGTGGGGGCTTGCTTGTTGCCTCATTGGATGGGGGATTTCCATAATGTCTCACAATACGTTACGCCTACGCTCAAAATCTTGCCTACGCCTGAACTGGTGCGGCAAGTGCACAATCAGGAGTTGGCTTTTGCCATTGGTGGCGACATGCTGGGGCGCGCGGTGGTCGAAGTGACCCCTCTGTGGGATGAAGAATCGGTCATCGCCGTGGGCCCCGGACATCCATGGTGGCAGCGTCCTTTTGTCGAAGCCGAGGAATTGGACGGCCAATCCTTTGTGATGCGCGAAAACAACTCTCTGGCCCACGCCTGGGAATTGCAATCCCTGGCCGAGTTTGGCGTCAACCCCCGCCCCGTGGCTGAATTCAGCACGCCCGCCGCAATCAAGCAGGCGGTCATTGCCGGGATGGGCATTGCCGTGTTACCCTGTTTTTCTATCAAAAACGAGTTGGATGTGGGCCGGATGTGGGGGGTGCGTTTTCGCACTGGCGTGATGCGCCGCACCATTTATTTCTTGTGGACGCTCAAAGGTCTGAAGGCTCCGGGCGCCAACCTTTTCGTCCAATACTTGATTGAAAATTACGAGCAATTGGCTGTCTGTCCCATAACAAACCTGTCCCCCAACGCTCTGGCCTCGTTGCTGCAACACCCATAACATTTGTAATCGCCGCGTTGCCCCGGAATGCTGTCGGGCAGCGGTCTGTGGTCAGCGGTCAGTGGTCTGTGGTCTCATTCACCATTCTGGCTTCCGCCCTCACACCTGACTCTGAATCGCACTCCCGCTCTCGTAGCGCCGCAGGCCGCGGTAGAAGACCGCTACCGAGAAGACCAGCAGCACGGACGCGCCGAGGGCCAGCAACGCCAGGGTATGCCCGTCGAAAGCCCGCACGAAGGAGGCCGGCACCGCCCCCATCAGGGCCGCGGGGATGATGGTGAACAGGATGAACTTCGCCCCGCCCTCGAACAGCGTCACCGGATAGATGGCGAAAGTAATCATGGCGTTGACCAGCAGGGAAGTGAACGCGCTGGCGTTCCCGAACCAGAAGGCCAGGCTCTGCGCCAGCACCATGAAAGAGACGAACACCGCCGCGGCCAAGAGCACCCCCAGCAGGAAGCGCAGCAACCCGGAGGGGGAGAACAGCCCCGAAGCGCAATAACTGAGCAGCCCGTAGAGCATATCGCCCAGCCCGCTGGTCACGCTGCGGCTGGCGATGGCGTGCAGCAGCACCGGACGCGGCAGCGAGAGGTAGTAATCCAGTTTGCCCTGGGCGATGAGGTCGCTCAGCATCAGGGCGTTGCCGAACAGGAAGACCCCCAGCCCGAAGGCCGCTGCCGCCACCCCGAAGACCAGGAACATATCGCTCAGCCCCCAGCCTCGAATCTCCTTGAAGCGCTCGAAGAAAATCACCCAAATGAGGAAGTAAATCGTGTTGTTGAGTATCATCCCCAAAATCTGGGTGATGAAGGCGGCGCGGTACTCCATCGCCGAGAGCAGATTGGTCTTCCACAACTGGAGCAAGAAGGAAAGCGTTTTCATAGGACAGGGAACACGCGCATTTTGCAGAAGGGCGGCACAATCATGCGCTTTTCAGCGCAAATCAGCGGGCATCAGCGTCATCTGCGTTCCTCAGGATAGAACACCCTCACCCTCCGTTGATGACCAGCCGCCGCACCCCGCCGCGGTAGGCCAGCACGAGGATGCTCCCCAGCGCCAGCAGCCAGGCGAGTTGCATCCCCGCCGTGCGCCAGAAGGCCTCCGCCTCGGGCTGGACGAAGTAGCGCGACGGGCCGTAGAGCATGGCCGGGAAGGGCAGGGCGCGGGCCGCGGTTTGCAGCCATCGGGGGTAGAAATCCAGCGGGATGAGCAAGCCGCCCAAAACGAAGGTCAGTTTCTGGTAAATCCACTCAAAGGGGGTGGTCTCCTCGGTCACGAAGGCCAGCAATCCAATCAGGGCGTTGACGCAGAAGTGCAGCATCCAGGCCCCCAGTACCAGCAGCAGGGTGGGCAGCCAGCCGAGGGGGGAGGGCGGCGGCCCCACCATCCACCACGTCACCGCGCTCCCGAACAGCGCGGTCAACCCCATCCGGACGGCGCTCTCCCCCAATCCGGCGCTCATCTGGTAGAGCAGGAAATCGAAGGGCTTGTTGAGCAGGTAGGCAATCGAACCCTCCTTGACCGCCTGGGCGATGCTCTGCGCCAGGCGGGGACGCCCCAACTCGATGCTCTCCGCCAGCATGAAGTACCACAGCGTATCGCCCAAACTCAACCCCTCCAGGCGGGCGCTCCCGTTGACGGCATACACCGTGCGCCACAACTGGAAGAAAATCCACAAAAACATCACCACCATCACGCTGCGCCCCAGGAACTCCAGCGGGTAGGCCAGCGAATTGAGCAGTTGGATGCGGAAGATGGCGGCGTACTTACGCACGGTGCGCCCCCTCCTGGTAAATGCGGGCGATGACCGTCTCCAGCGGCGGGTCGGTGATGGTGATGTCTACCAGGCTGCCCCAGGCCCCCAGCCCGCTGAGCACCGCCTCCACCGGCGTGCGGCGGGCATCGAAACGCAGTTTGACCCCGTAGCGCCCCACCTTGAGCACCTCCACCCCCTCCATGCGAAACCCCGGCGGGACGCGCTCGGCAAAGCGCACCCCCACTTCCTTCGTCGTCAGGTAGCGGCGCTTCAGGTTCGAGACGGAATCCCGATACACAATCTGCCCGTGGTTGATGATGATGACCCGCTTGCAAAGCGCCTCCAGGTCGCCCGCATCGTGCGAAGTGAGCAGCACCCCCACGCCTTCCTGCTGACTCATGCGGCGGATAGCGTCCCGAATGCGCTGCTTGGCGACCACATCCAGCCCGATGGAAGGCTCATCCAGGAGAAGGAGTTGCGGCTTGTGGAGGAAGGATGCCGCCACCTCGCAGCGCATCCGCTGCCCCAGAGAGAGTTTGCGGACCGGGATTTCCAGCAGGTCGCGTATCTCGAAGGCTTCTGCCAGTTCCGCGATTCGGCGCGTTAAAACCTGCTCCTCCATCTCGTAGATTTTGCCGAACAGCCGAAAGGTATCCACCGCCGGAAGGTGATACCACAACTGGGGGCGCTGCCCGAAGACCGTCCCGATGCGGTAGGCCAGGGCGCGCCGCTCCCGCCAGGGAACCAGCCCCAAAACGCGGGCCTCGCCCCCGCTGGGGTGCAGGATGCCGGTCAGCATCTTGATGGTGGTGGATTTCCCTGCTCCGTTGGGGCCGATGAAGCCCAGCACTTCCCCCGCTTCCATCTCGAAAGTGATGCCCTGCACGGCCTCCACCTGCTGGTACACGGGGCGCACCAGGGCGCGCAGCGAAGCGCGCATCCCGGCGGCTTTGCGCCGCGTGCGGAAGGTCTTGCGGAGGTCGCGGACTGCGATGACGGACATAGTGCGCCGATTGTACCAGCCCTTAAGACCTGACGGGTCTCGCAGACCCGTCAGGTCTTGCGCGCTTGCCAGACCC
>DRKV01000428.1 GCA_011051635.1 Chloroflexota bacterium
CACCTTGCACGACATTACACACATCAAAGAACTGGACCGTCTCAAAGGCGAGTTCATCAGCACCGTCTCGCACGATTTGCGCTCGCCGCTCACTGCCATCATGGGATACATCGAGTTGCTCGGACGCATAGGCCCGCTCACCGAACAGCAGCAAACCTTCGTCGAGCGCGTCCAAAACAGCGTTGCAAACATCACCGCTCTGGTCAATCAATTGCTGGACCTGGGGCGCATCGAAGCAGGTTTCGATACACACAAGGAATTGATTGACATCGGGCCGGTGGTAGATTTTGCAGCGGAATCGATGCAGCCACTGGCGGAAAAGAAAAGCCAGGACATCACCCTCCACATTGCAGCGGAATTACCCGCCATCCTGGCAAATCCCGCCCGCATTCAGCAGGTGGCCGAGAATTTGATTGGCAACGCCATCCAATACACCCCTAGCGGAGGACGCATCGAGATACGCGTCTATCCCGAAGAGCACCAACTTATTCTGCAAGTGAGCGATAACGGCCCCGGCATCCCCCCGGCAGACCAGCCCTACGTTTTCGATAAATTCTATCGGGGTAGCAACGTGGCCGATGAGTCCTCCGGCACCGGCTTAGGGTTGGCGATTGTCAAATCCATTGTGGAGGCGCACAATGGCCGTGTGTGGGTAGAATCCAAACTGGGAGAGGGCACCACGTTTACCGTCGTCTTCCCCTCAGAGTTGCCCTACGCGGCAAACACGCCCGTTTAAACGCCCAGCCCCCGCTACACAGGGTAACGGGGGCCTTCGCCAAAGGAGGAAACAGCGATGAAAGTGTTTGGGAAACGGGCATTTCCAAACGTGGGTAGATTGTAGTCCAAAGCGGGGGTTTGGCTACTGTCAAATGTCACCTCTCAGCGGTGACGTATGACACACAGAATTGCCTATTTCTTTTTTTCTGCAACAAGTGTAGCGGCCCCTTCTGCGGGTGTTCAAAATCTTCAAGCGCCGTCAGCGGTATTGCCCGCCGCGGGAATCCACAACCGAAAAACGCTGCCCTCTTCCGGGACGGTCTCGAAGGTGAGGCTCCCCCCTTGCCGGCGCGCCAGCATTCGGGCTACGCTCAACCCCAGCCCCCAGCCGGGATGGTCGCGCACCCGCTGGTCTTCCGAGCGGAAAAATTGCTCAAAGACGCGGGGGGCGTCGTCGTCGGCGATGCCCATGCCGGTATCTTCCACGAGGAAGGCCACCCCCTCCCCCTCGCTTTGCGCCGTGAGACGGATGGTGCCGCCCGACGGGGTGTAGAGGGCTGCATTGCGCAGCAAAATCGTCAGGATTTCCTCCAGGCGCGAGGCGTCAGCCCGCACATTCGGGAGGTCGCCGGGAACCTCCCGAATGAAGTGCTGCTCCCGTCCGGTTATGGTCTCTTCCAGCGCGGCAGCGGCTTTTTGGGCAACTTCGGCGGGGGCGACCGATGTAATTTGCAGTTTCAGGCGGCCCTCCTCCGCCTTCGAAAGGTCGGAAAGGTTGGCAATCAGGCGCGACATGCGCTCGACGTTATTGCGGATGACCCCCAGGAAATTGGTTTGCATCTCGTTGACTGCCCCGGCCATGCCCTTGAGCATCAGGTCGGTGTACCCTTTGATGGAGGTCATCGGCAGGCGCAGTTCATGGGAGACTACAGAAACGTAGGAGGCCTTTTCCCGACGGGCGCGCCTGTAGGCCGCTTGCCAGCGGCGCTTTTCGTAAAGCAGGCCGGCCAGGGTGACGAAAGCCTCCGCCAGGGTGCGCTCCGCTTCGCCGAGGGGTTGGGCGGATTCCAGGTACAGCCTCCCTTCCGGCGGCTCCTGCATGGAGAGCAGCAGCACCCCCGCAGGGATTTCCCGCTCCCCTGCGAGGAGGGCTTCCCATTCGGGGAGGTCGCTGGCGGCGAGGGGCGCGCCCTCGGCGGTGAGGCCGACTTCCAAAGGCGCCTCCCCCTCCTCCATAGCGGGAGCCACAAAAAGGGCGCGGCGTCCCCCGGTACTCTCCAGGAGAGCGCGCAGCCCTGCTTGCAGGTAAGATTCCAGGGTTTCATCCCCTTCCGGGGTGCGGTTCCAGGCTTGTAAAGCGCGCAAAATCGTGTTCATGGGTCACTCGTTTTCGGAGGCCCGGGCCGCGAAGGGACACAAATCCCGCAAGGGACAGGCGGCGCAGCGGGGGCGGCGGGCGGTGCAGATTTCGCGTCCCAGGCGGATGATGTTGAGATGGGCGGCGTAGTAAGCATCAGGGGGAAACTGCTTTTCCAGGTAGGCGTGGGCTTTTTCCACGCTCATCTTCGGGGGGCGCAGCCCCAGCCGCCCGGTGACCCGGTAGACATGGGTATCCACCGGGAAAGCGGGCATCCCCAGCGAGAAGCACATCACGATGGCGGCGGTCTTGGGGCCGACCCCTTTGAAGCGGGTCAGCCAGGCGCGCACTTCTTCGGGGGGCATTTCCCGCAGAAAGTCCAAATCCAATCGGCCCCGCTCGGCGGTGATTTGGCGCAGGACCCCCTGAATGCGCGGCCCTTTCTGGTTCGCCAGTCCGGCGACGCGGATGGCGGCAACGACCTCCTCGGGAGGGGCGTCGCGGACGGCCTCCCAGGTGGGGTAGCGCTGCCGCAGGGCATGGAAAGCCTTATCGCGGTTGGTGTCGTTGGTGTTCTGCGAGAGGATGGTGGAAACCAGTTCGTCCAGCGGAGGGAGGGGGTTACGCCATTGCGGTTCGCCGTAGAATTCCAGCAGGCGGTTATGGACGGCGAGGGCACGGGAGGAGGGCATGAGGGAAGAGTATGAAAGTGTGCAAGTTTGCAAGTAATGCAAGTGGGAGTTGCGGGTTAAGAGGTTGCGAAGTTAGGGCGTTGCGAGGTTAGGGGTGGGGGGCCGGGTGCTGTACCCTGTACGCTGCGCCGATACGCTCACACTTGCTCCCGGGCATCTATCTCTGCAAACACCGGATAGCCTTCTCCGACCTGTAACTTGCGCCAGTTGTGGATGGGGAAGCGCGGGCCGAAGGAGGCCAGGGCCTGGAGTTGGGTTTCGTCCAGAGCACCCAGTTGCCGCAGAATTTCCACTGCCACGGCGGAACGGGCTTTCTTGCGGGCATCGCCATCCGAGATTTTGAAGACGATGCCCAGAGCGGGGGAACCGCTGCCCAGCGCGCCCGGCAGGAGACCGATGCCCTGGTAGCCCTCCGCGCCCGCCTTGCTGACGATTTTCCCGCCGCCGAGGCGCATGAGAGCGGTATCGAAGCGTCCGGGGCCGCCGACCATCTCCGGGTAGGCCGTCATGGCGGCGGTGATTTTGCGGCAGGCCGCGGCGCGCGCCGGCGGTAAGGCCGATGGGTCACACAACCGGGCGTAGGCCAGAGCCGCGCTCCGCAGGGGGACGGCAAAATTGGGGGCCGAGCAGCCATCCGTCCCCAGGGCCACCTGAGAAGGCGCGAGGCCGCACATCTCGGCGAAGGTGTGGAGGATGCGCTGCTGGACGGGGTGGGACGGGTTGACATAATCGGCGGTGGGCGCGCCTATCATGCGGGCAAAAGCCAGCATCCCGCTGTGCTTGCCGGAGCAGTTGTGCCGATTGGGAGTGGGTTCTTCTCCGGCGGCCTTGAGACGCTCGGCGGTCTCCTGGTGGTAGGGGGGATGCGTACCGCACAGCAAGTCGTCCTCGGTCACCCCGGCCTTGCGCTGGATGGATGCGGCCACAGCGACGTGCTCGTCCGTGCCGGAATGGGAGGCACAAATCAAGGCCGTTTCACGGGCAGTCAAGCCGAAGTGTTCCACGCCTCCGGCCTCCACGAAGGGCAGCGCCTGGAAAGGCTTGGCCGTAGAGCGCAGGAACGTAATCGTATCGGGATTCCCGTAGTGCCACAGGAGATTGCCCCGATTGTCGCAAATCGCTATCGCCCCGAAGTGGACGGATTCCACCGTCTCCCCGCGGGTCAGGGCAAACACAGGCAGGTAGTCGCTCATTTTCTGCGCTTCTCTTCTTTGATGTAGTGTCGGCGGTAGTAGGCCTCCAGGCCGTATTCCAGGCGCAAGGTGTAGAAGCCGCGGCGGTTTGCCGGAGTGGTCAGGGTCTCCAGCAGGCCCGGGGCCAGGGAACGGGCCTGTTTAGGCGGCGCCTTGCGGGCGTGGAGTTCATCCAGGGCCTCCTGTACCCGCAGGAGGAAATCCCGCTGGGCGATGACGTCCTGCTGAACAGCAGTACCGCTCCGTCCGATGATGATGACAAAGCCGTCGCGGGTCATCTCCTCGAGAACATCCAACGTCTCCAACCAGGCAGGGATATCGGCGTTGGCGAGAAAGGGCGGCTGGTCTTTGAAGACTGCATCCCCCACAAAGGCCACCTTGC